>CAZFUX010000059.1:0-12916 GCA_964522085.1 uncultured Aequorivita sp. | reverse complement strand
AACTTTGTGGAACAAAATTCCCTTTCTCTTTTTTAAACGTTTAGGACGCTATTGCCCCAAAATACACTTTTACAAAGTGGTATGAAAAACTCTCTGTTTTTCATACTTTTAAGATAGACCCCGAGGCAGAGCCTCGAGGAATTTACGGATTAAATTGTGCGAATATTTTAACGTCACCCCCAAAGAATTTTTTAAGAGTTTCAATAACCTTCCAAAAAAATAAAATTAACACCCAAAAAATTGCCCATCCTCCTTTTACCCTGTATTTTTGTGAAGCGAAAAAAATTGCAAAAATGAAGAAGTACATAGTTCTCGGTATCCTGTTTATTTTACCTATTACGGTATATGTTTTTTTAGCCATGAGCACCAATTATTTTAAGCCGTTGCCCATAATAACACACTCGGTTGCAGAGTTGGAGGGTTTTAAAACCCTTGATGGTAAGCCTGTGCAATTGGAAAATCGTATTACAGTTTTAGGCTTTTTTGGTAGCGATTTGGAAGTTCACAGAGCCTACGCCTATAATCTTGCCCATAAAATATATACTAAAAATCACGAGTTTAAGGAATTTCAATTTGTAATTCTTTTACCAGAAGGAACCGAAACACAAGCCGAAAATATTCTGCAAAAACTGAAACAAGTAGCGCCAATGGATGCTTGGTTATTCGCTTTTGGTACTAATGAAAATATTAATCGCGTTTTCCAATCGTTATATTCTAATATAACGCTAGATTCCAACTTATCTACACCTTACGTTTTTATAGTAGATAAAGAAAAAAACCTTCGAGGTCGCAAAGCCGATGTTGATGAAGACGAAGAGATCATGTATGGTTTTGATTCCAGTACAATAGCAGAGATAAACAACAAAATGAGTGACGATGTAAAAGTACTTTTGGCAGAATACAGAAGAGCGTTAAAGAAATATAAATCGAATAGAGAAATTTAGTAGGCTCACGATTTATAGCGAGCACAAGGCATTAACATCAATTAAAAATGAAAAAAAGTTATTCATACATCGGCATTTCGTTTGTTATTTTAATTTTCGGTATTTGGGCGGTAAACGAAATGGGTAATAGGTTTTCAGAACCAGATCTTGAAACCATTGGTACTGTGCCAGCATTTAGTTTTACAGATCAAAACAATAAAATCATTACCAATAAAGATTACGAAGGCAAAGTATATGTAGTTGAATTTTTCTTCACAACCTGCCCAAGCATTTGCCCAATCATGACTGAAAATATGATAAAAATTCAAAATGAATTTTTGGGTAACCCTAAAGTAGGGATGGCTTCTTTTTCTATAGACCCTGAATACGACACTCCCGAAATATTAAAAGAATACGCTAAAAATAAAGGCATTACCAAAATTCAATGGCATTTGTTAACAGGTGAAAAGGAAGCAATTTTCAAACTAGCAAACGAAGGTTTCAATCTATACGTTGGTGAAGGCTCAGAATTGGATGGCGGTTTTGAACACTCAGGTTTTTTCGCATTAATTGACCAAAACGGAAACATTCGCTCTCGAAAAGACGAAAACGATAATCCAATAATTTATTATGACGGGTTGGATGACAAACAAATTCAACTGTTAAAAGAGGACATCAAAAAACTATTGTAGCTAATGCAGACTTCAACTGAAAATAATAAAAAGTACAATATCTGGATTTGGATACTTTCTATTACTGTTCCAATTGTAGTTGCAGTTTTATTTTCGGTTAAAATTCCAGGAGTAGAACGTCTAGGTTTTTTACCACCCATTTACACAACCATCAACGGTTTAACAGCAATACTTTTAGTAACAGCTGTTTTTCAAATTAGAAAAGGAAACCGTAAAACCCACGAACTGTTAATGAAAACAGCAATAGGGTGTTCAGTTTTGTTTTTAATATTATATGTGGGGTATCATATGACTTCAGATTCCACCAAATACGATGGTGAAGGAATGTTGAAGTATGTATATTACTTTATACTATTAACGCATATTTTACTTTCCATCATCGTTATCCCTTTTGTATTAATAACATATGTTCGCGCCATTTCGGGACAATTTTACAAACACCGAAAAATTGCCCGAATTACGTATCCACTTTGGTTATATGTAGCAATAAGTGGCGTAATTGTATATTTAATGATTTCACCATATTATTAATTTGAAAAGAACTCCCCCTTTGAAGGGGGAAAGGGAGATGTTTTCCCATCAAAATATATTCTATTATGAAACTGAAAATTCTTCTTATAATATTACTTCTATTAATAGTTACTTTTTCTGCCGAAGCCCAATGCGCCATGTGTCGTGCCGTTTTAGAAAGTGAAGAAGGAGGAGAGACCGCAAAAGGCATTAATAATGGTATTGTTTACCTTATGATTTTCCCGTATCTACTTGTTGGAGGCGTTGGCTATGCTATTTATAGAAGTCGAAAAAACGCACGTGAAAATAAAAACAATTAAGTTTTTCAATTTTTACTGTAACAACAAGCGGTTTTTGAAGTCTTACTAAAAACCGAAAGACATAACCTTTTCAACTCTTAACAAGAATTTCACATTTTTAAAGGTATTTCCCCTTTATTTTGTAATTCAACAATTTTCAAGATGATAGATATTCAAAACCTTCATAAATCGTATCATATGGGCAAAAATTCACTCCATGTTTTAAAAGGAATAAATTTTTCGGTTGAAGAAGGCGAAATGGTTTCCATCATGGGTTCTTCTGGTTCGGGAAAATCTACTTTACTGAACATTTTAGGCATTCTAGATGAAGCAGATGAAGGAACCTACACCCTTGATGGCACGTTAATTAAAAATTTAAATGAAAAAGTTGCTGCACGCTACCGCAATAAATTTCTAGGTTTCATATTTCAGTCTTTCAACCTTATCAACTACAAATCTGCACTAGATAATGTGGCAATGCCCCTATATTATCAAGGAGTAAAGCGAAACATCCGTGACCAAAAAGCAATGCACTACCTTGAAAAAGTAGGACTTGCAGATTGGGCAACACATTTACCAAACGAACTTTCTGGTGGTCAAAAACAACGTGTAGCAATTGCTCGAGCCCTAGCCAGCGATCCTAAAGTATTACTTGCAGATGAACCAACGGGAGCATTAGACACAAAGACTTCATATGAAGTTATGGAACTGATTCAAGGTATTAACGACGAAGGAAAAACAATACTAATCGTAACCCACGAAGATGATATTGCGCATATGACCAAGCGTATCGTAAACCTAAAAGATGGGTTAATTATAGACGATTCCAAAGTAACCCAAGTTCGCGCAAAAGTAGAAAACTATGTTTAATATTGAGCGTTGGCAGGAAATCTTTGAAGCAATTCGCAAAAATAAATTGCGAACCTTTTTAACGGGTCTTTCTGTGGCTTCGGGTATATTCATTTTAGTCATCTTGCTTGCTATTGGGCAAGGAATGTCAAACGGAGTTGCAAAAGAATTTGAAAACGATGCGACAAACCGAATAAGCGTTTGGACCAATGTAACTTCCGTAGAATATAAAGGATTAAATCCTGGTCGAATCATTGAAATGGACAACCGTGATTATGAAATGGCGGTTAAAAAAAATAGTGATAAACTGGAGCTCAAATCCGGCGTTTATAGCCGTTGGGGGCAACTAACAACTTATAAAAAAGAAAGTGGAAGCTACAGGGTAGAAGGCGTACGTGGCGATTACCAATTTTTAGAAAATGAATCTTTGATTGAAGGTAGATTTATTAATCAAGGTGATTTAAACAATTTTGAAAAGGTTGCAGTAATAGGTAACCAAGTGTATCTGGACCTTTTCAAAGAAAAAAATGCGATGGGTGAATATATAGACATTGCAGGAATAAAATTTAAAGTTGTAGGTGTCTATACCGACCCAGGTGGCGAACGTGAAGAAACCCGAGTATTTATTCCACTTACTACAGCACAGAGGGTTTATAACGCTGGCGATAAACTTAGATCGTTAGCTTTTACACTTCAAAAGCAAGATAAATATGAAGATGCCTTGGCTGCTTCCGAAGCTTTTTCGGCTCAATTAGAAGCAGATTTAAAAACGAAGCATACTATTGCGCCTTCAGATGAAAGAGCAGTAAACGTAAACAACACATTAGAAAACGCCAAAAAGTTTTACGACTTAAACAATATGATACGCTGGTTTTTCTGGGGCGTAGGTATTTGTACCATTATAGCCGGTGTTGTGGGTGTGAGTAACATTATGCTGATAATAGTAAAAGAACGAACAAAGGAAATTGGCATACGTAAAGCCATTGGCGCGCAACCGTGGTCTATAATTTGGATGATTCTGCACGAATCCATTTTTGTAACTGCAATTGCAGGGTTTCTCGGACTTATTTTCAGTTTGTTTTTATTGCAAATGGTTGGGCCTTTTATAGAAACAGATTATATACGAAACCCTTCCGTAGATTTTTCAGTAGCAATTACTACAGTAACCATATTAGTGGTAGCCGGAGCAATAGCAGGTTTTTTTCCAGCATATAGAGCTGCAAATATTAAACCCATAGAAGCTTTGCGTGATGAGTAAAATATTTAGCAGAGATAGTTGGACAGAAATAATAGAAGCCTTAAGCAGTAACTGGTTTAGAACGGTTTTAACGGCTTTTGGTGTGCTTTGGGGTATATTCATCTTGGTAATTCTACTTGCAGCGGGCAACGGTTTAGAAAACGGTATAAAGCAAGGTTTCAGCGGCATGGCAACCAACTCCATGTTTATGTGGTCGCAAACAGCTTCTCAACCATATAAAGGTTTGCCCAAAGGACGACGCTACAATTTTAAAACAGGCGATGTTCCTGCCATAAAACGAGATGTGGATGGTCTTCGTTTTGTTTCACCTAGAAATCAATTAGGTGGTTTTAGAGGAAGTAATAATGTTGTGAGAGGGTTACAAACAGGCGCTTTCAATGTGTATGGAGATTATCCTGAAATTATCCAACAACAACCAATGGATATTACTTCTGGAAGATTTATAAATTATTCAGACATTAACGAAAAACGTAAAGTCGCCATTATTGGTAGTGGTGTGCAAAGCGCTTTATATGAGCCAAATGAAGAGGTAATTGGAACCTACATCAAAATAAACGGCGTAAATTTTATGGTTGTTGGTACCTACAAAAAGAAAGGTAACAACGGCGACCCAGAAGAAATGCAAAAAGAAATTTATGTGCCCTTCACAGCATTTTCGCAAGCTTTTAACATGGGCGATATTGTGGGCTGGATGGCAATTACAGCAAAGGACGGCTATTCAATTACTGAATTGAAACAACAAATTTTCGATGTTATAAAATCGCGCCACACCATAAATCCGAATGATGACCGAGCCGTGGGCAATTTTGATCTTTATCAAGAATACAGCAAGATAAATGGTCTTTTTACCGCACTAAATTTTGTGGCTTATTTCGTTGGAATTTTGGTGTTACTTTCCGGAATAATAGGCATTAGTAACATTATGTTAATCGTAGTAAAAGAACGTACCAAAGAAATTGGGATTCGTCGTGCCTTGGGCGCAACACCATGGAGCATTCGCGCGCAAATATTATTGGAATCAATATTTTTAACAATCGTTTCAGGAATGGCAGGCATTGTTTTGGCAACCGCTGTGCTTTGGTTAGTAAATTATCAACTTAATACCATGGACACTAGTGAAATGATGTTCATAAACCCATCCGTAAACATAGGTGTAGTCTTTATAGCATTAACAATATTGATAGTATCAGGACTTTTGGCAGGATTAATTCCCGCACAAAATGCTATAAAAATTAAACCAGTTGAAGCTCTAAGAACAGATTAAAAATAGATGATGAAGGTAACAAGCAACCCAAAAGTTGAAGAAGTTTTTAAAAGCTATCCAAAAGAGGTAAAGCAACAAATGCTTAACCTTAGAAAGTTAATATTAAAAACTGCATCAGAAATTGAAGGACTTGAAGAATTGGAAGAAACTCTAAAATGGGGTGAACCAAGTTATGTAACAAAGCATGGAAGCACGCTACGTATGGATTGGAAAGAAAAAGTTCCTAATCAGTACGCACTATATTTTAAATGTACTTCCAAATTAGTGGAGACTTTTAAAATAGTATATAAAGACAGATTTAATTTTGAAAAAAGCAGAGCGATTTTTTTCAAATTAAATGAAGAAATTCCTGAGACCCAATTAAAACAGTGTATCACAATGGCACTAACGTATCATAAAATAAAACAGTTGCCACTATTGGGAGCTTAGTTTCGAACTAAAAAGAACGTCAATCAAGAAATAATTTCAACAACCATAAAATGAAAAAGACAAAAACCATAATCATCCTCGCCACAATCGCCGTATTGTTTATAGGCTCTATGTATTGGCTCTACTCAAAAAACGCTGAAGATCCAGTAGTTTATGAAACAGAAAAACCTGCGATGGGTACTATTTTGAAAAAAACGGTGGCTACGGGAAGCATTGTTCCAAAAGAGGAAGTCTTAATAAAACCAAATATTTCAGGAATTATAGATGAAATTTTTGTGGAAGCAGGTGAAATAGTAAAGGCAGGCGATTTAATAGCGAAAGTGAAAGTGGTACCAAACATTTCATCATTAAACAGTGCTAAAAACAATATAAGCAGCGTTCGCACACAGGTTGAAACTGCGCGTCTTGCTTTTGAAAATCAAAAGAATATCTACAATCGCCAGAAAGAACTTTTTGAAAAAGGCGTTATTTCTGCCAATGAGTTTGATAATGCACAACTTTCCTACAACCAAGCACAACAAAGGTTGAAGCAAGAGGAAGTTGGTTTATCTGCAGCAAGCCAAAATTATGATATTGTAAGAACAGGAACTACAAGCGGAATGGGGGCTTCAGCAAATACTGAAATCCGAGCAACTGTTGCAGGAATGATTTTAGACGTTCCCGTAAAAACTGGAAACCAAGTAATTGAAGCAAACAACTTTAACGACGGAACAACAATAGCAACAATTGCCGATGTAGATAAAATGATTTTTGAAGGAAAAGTAGATGAAAGTGAAGTAGGAAAAATAAAAGAAGGCCTTCCACTAGAAATTACTGTTGGAGCAATTTCCGATCAAGTTTTTAATGCAGAATTAGATTACATCGCTCCAAAAGGAGTGGACGAAAACGGCGCTATCCAATTTGAAATAAAAGGAACAATGAAAAATTTGGATACTACGGCAACCTTTATTCGCGCAGGTTTAAGCGCAAATGCTTCCATTATTTTAGCAAAAGCTGAAAACGTACTCACTATAAAAGAAGCTTTGGTGCAATATGATACTAAAACCGAGAAACCATTTGTAGAAGTAATGGTAGGCGACCAAAAATTTGAAAGAAGAGACGTAGAACTAGGCATAAGCGATGGCATAGATGTAGAAATAAAAAGCGGTGTTTCCAAAGATGATAGCATAAAAGTATGGAACCAACTAAAACCAGCAATGCCAACAGGAGGTAGAGGATAAAAACGCTACGTCCTTTGCGAAAAACCTTTGCGCCCTTTGCGGTTAGATTTCGTAAACTTTAATTTAAATTCACAATTTTTGTAACGCAATAGCAATACAAAAGACATATTCAGTAATAATAAAACTTATGAAAAAGATAGCAATCCCTTTCTTTTTTTTGATACTCAGCATTTCTTTGAATGCCCAAAAAAAACAATGGACGTTACAAGAGTGTGTAACCCATGCTTTGGAAAATAATATTTCCGTAAAGCAAAGCCAATTAGATATAGAAATAACCGAAGCGGATAAACTTGAGGCCATTGGCAACTTTTTGCCAAGTTTAAATGCAGATGTTAGAGTGTCAAAAAGTACTGGTTTAAGCTTAAACCCAACAAACAATCAATATGAAAATACTACTCTAGGTTCGGCTTCTGGAGGCGTAAATGTTGGTTACACTCTTTTTGATGGTTTAAAAAATGTGCGTCAACTTCAACGTTCAAAGCTTTCAGCGCTTGCAGCTCAATACCGTTTAGATAAAATGAAGGACGATATTGCGCTATTGGTTGCAAATTCATATTTACAAGTTTTACTTAACAAAGCAAACTTAGAAGTTGCAAAATCGCAGAATATTGTTACACTTCAGCAATTAGAAAGAACCAATAATCTTGTTGATGCAGGAGTGCTTCCACGAGGTGATCTTTTGGAAATAAAAGCAACCAGCGCTGGCGAAAAACAGCGCATAGCTGTATCCGAAAATACGGTAAAAATTTCGTTGATTAGCCTTGCTCAACTTCTTCTTATTAAAGATTATTCAAGCTTTGATATTGCTGATGAAGATTATAAAATAATTGACGGAGGTATTGCAGATAAAGACGTTTCTGAAATAATAAATAGTGCTAAAGAATCTCGTTCAGAGGTTAAGATTGCTCAAAAAAACCTTGAACTTGCAGAAAAGGATGTACAACTGTCACAAGGAAATTACTATCCTACACTTTCTGCATTTTTCGGTTATAGTTCTCGTTATGCAGATAACGATCCGCTAGATCGTGACTTTGTAGAGCAATTATATTTAAATGATGGTATTTCCTATGGTCTTCAACTTAATGTGCCAATTTTCAATGGTTTTGCAGTACGAAGCAGTGTAAAACGTAGCAAAGTGAATCTTAAAAACACAGAATACCAATTAGAGCAGGCGCGACTAGATCTAGAGTCTAACGTTTATCAAGCCTATGTAGATGCTAATGGAGCATTGAAAGCTTATGAAGCAGCAACTGTTGCCTTAGAATCGCAAGAACTTGCGTACCAATACGCAAAAGATAGATATGATGTAGGGTTAACAAACGCGTTCGATTTTAGCCAATCAAAATTGCGGTTTGACAATGCAAAAATTGAAGAAAACAGAGCGAAGTTTGAATATATTTTTAAATTGAAAGTATTGGAGTTATATTTTGGAGTGCCAGCTAGCGAATTAAAATTTTAAATATGAAGAAAAAAACACTCATTTGGATTATTGCAATAGTAGTGCTATTTATGGTTATATTAATTGCTGGAAAAAAAGCAGGGTGGTTTGGAAAATATGGAGATTTCAAGGAGGTTGAAATAACTAAAATTGAAACTTTAGATATAACTGAAACCGTTGCAGCAACTGGAAAAATTCAACCAGAAATAGAGGTTTCACTTTCTTCTGAAGTTTCTGGAGAAATTATTGAACTTCCTGTAGTAGAAGGTCAAACGGTTGAAAAAGGCGATCTTTTGGTAAAGATAAACCCAGATCTTATTCAAGCAGTTGTAAGCCAATCGCAAGCGGGACTTCAGAATGTGCGTGCGCAATTGGCCCAAGCGGAAGCCAGCCAAAAAAATGCGCAATTAAATTATGATAGAAACAAAACGCTTTTTGAAAAAGGAGTGATTTCAAAGTCTGAATGGGACAGATCTGTAGCAGATTATGACATGGCAAAGGCAAATTCCAAAGCAGCGTATTACAACGTGCAAAGTGCTTCAGCAAGCGTAAAACAGTCAGTAGATAATCTTTCCAGAACTACAATCTATGCACCGATGAGCGGAACAATTTCTAAACTTTCAGTAGAACTTGGTGAAAGAGTAGTAGGAACTGCGCAAATGGCGGGAACAGAAATTGTGCGTGTTGCGAACCTTCAAAAAATGGAAGTTGAGGTAGATGTAAACGAAAACGATATTGTAAAAGTAGCTGTTGGCGACTCTACAGTTGTGGAGGTTGATGCTTATTTAAAAAGAGAATTTAAAGGCTTGGTTACAGCAATTGCAAATAGTGCGGAGAGCTCATTAACATCAGATCAGGTTACCAATTTTAAAGTAAAAGTGAGCATTCTTCCAGAATCTTATAAAGATTTAACCGAAGGAAAACCAGAGAGTTATTCGCCCTTCCGCCCAGGAATGACGGCAACGGTTGATATTGTTACCAATAAAAAGAAAAATATTATTGGAGTGCCAATAAGTTCAATTGTTATAAAATCTGACACTACAGATACCAAAAAAATGTATTCAGCAGAAACACCCAAAACAACTACCGAAAAGTTTGAAGCGGTTTACGTAAAAGAAGGTGAAGAAGCAAAGCTACGTATAGTAAAAACTGGAATTCAAGACGATTCTAACATTGAAATACTTTCGGGTTTAAAGGAAGGCGAAACAGTTATTATAGGACCTTATAATACAGTTACAAAGTCGTTAAAAACTGGCGATAAAGTTGAAGTTGCTTTAAAAGATAAAAAAGAAAACTAATGGCAACAATTCTTTGTCTTGAAACTGCCACGACCAATTGCTCGGTAGCACTTTCTATTAATGGCGAAGTACGAGCCATTAAAGAAGAAAATAACCAAAAATATTCGCACGCAGAAAAACTTCATGTTTTTATAGATGAAGTTTTAAAAGAAGCTAAGGTTGATAAAAATGGATTGGACGCAATAGCCGTAAGTAAAGGCCCTGGGTCTTATACAGGGTTACGTATTGGCATTTCAGCAGTAAAGGGCCTTTGTTTTGCGTTAGATATTCCATTAATTTCTACACTTACTTTAGAAATTTTAGCACAACAAGTTAAAAACGAAGATTGCTATATTATTTCATTACTTGATGCACGAAGGATGGAAGTTTATTCTGCCGTTTTTAATTCTGAAAAAAAACAAATTCGTGAAACTAAGGCTGAGATTTTAGAAGAAAATCTGTTTGAAGATTTTTTAAAAGTAAGAAAAACAATTTTTATTGGTGATGGTGCTTCAAAATTTGGAGTTATTTGCAATCACGAAAATGCAGTTTTTATAAATGATGCATTTCCATCTTCAAAAGACATGGCAACTTTAGCTGAAGCCAAATACAAAATAAGCGACACCGAAGATGTCGCTTATTTTGAACCTTTTTATTTAAAGGAGTTTATGTTGGGATAAAGAAAATACTATAAAAGTGAATCGAAGTAGCTAACAAGCTTTATCATATCTGCTTCTTTGCCAACATCAATATTGTTCTTTTTTATAAATTCTTTTATCTCCTTATTCTTCTTGTTCATCATTTTAAGTACTTTTGATTTGCTACTTGGCATTTCTAAAAAAGTACCGTTCTGTACTAAATAGTATTTAGTCTCTTTAGTAAAGGATGGGGGAATGTCTCTTTCATAAGATGTTTTTGCTCTGCGTGGTTCTTTAAATACTGTGGTTACTTTTTTATAAAGGTCGTATGTTTTACCGTCGCTTAAAACGTTAAAATATCCTCCTTTTTCATTGCTACCTTCATATGGCACAAAAACATATAATTCCCGAAACATTTTCACGAAAATATCTGGAGATTTAACTAAAGCTGAATAGTTGTCGTCTGAAGCATTTTTTTTAATCTCAATTTCATCCGCAAATGCATTGTAGCGCATGGGTACATCGTCTTTTATAAGTTGATCTTCTTGAAATATTTTTCCCTGAACAAAATTTGAATTAGCGTAAGCTTCTTCTTTTATTGACTCAAATTGTGCTTCAGTTAAACCGAAAGATAAAGATCTTTGTTGAACATCAAGAATTCTTGAATTCATGTCAAAATTGTTATTTTCTGCTTGCGAAAAAACTGAAATTGATGCTAAGGCAAAAAGCAACAACATAACTATATTGTAATAGATTGTTTTCATTTTATGTTTTTTAAATTTATGTAAATATAATGACTTTAGTATACTATACGCTACTAAAGCAGGGCAGAATCATACTTTTTTATAATTAAAGACCTATTATCTATTTGATTATTAGTTGTTTAAGTTATTAATTATTTGTATGCTATACTGATAATCAACGAATTAACTAAATGAATTCATCAGGTAACTTAAAGAGTATTTTTGGACAAATAGAAGATCACAGAAGTCATATAAACCAGCTTCACAACTTAATAGACATCCTCCTTATCGGTATAATCACAGTGATTTCTGGTGCAGAAACTTGGGAGCAAATGGTTCGATTTGCTAATTCAAAAGAAGATTTTTTAAATAAATTTTTAGAATTACCAAATGGCATACCTTCCAAAGTCACCATTAATAGAGTCTTTTCGGCTATTGATGGCAAAACTATTCGTGGTGCAAAATCACACGGTAAGAAGTCACCCATTCATATGGTTAGTGCTTGGGCTTGTGAAAATAACCTTGTATTGGGTCAAATCAAAACAAATGAAAAATCAAATGAGATTACTGCTATACCAAATTTGTTAGACATTCTTGACGTGTCTGGCAATATAGTAAGTATTGATGCTATGGGAACTCAAAAAGAAATTGCGAAAAAAATAATTGATAATGAGGCCAACTATATCTTAGCTGTAAAAGGAAATCAACCTCAATTATTAGAAGATATTCAAGATGAATTTGAATTTTTAAAACAAATAGATAAAAACGAAGATTTAGGACATGGTAGGATAGAAACACGAACTTGTAGTGTAATAACTGATTTTCAATTTATTAAAAATAAGAATGATTGGAAAAACTTAAAAAGTATAATACGGATAGAAAGTGTTAGAGAGTTTAAAAATAGCGAGAAGCCCAAAGAAACAGCCACACGATATTACATCTCAAGTATCAAAAATAAAGCATCCTGTTTTCAATCTGCAATACGTTCTCATTGGGCTGTAGAAAATAAATTACACTGGACTCTTGATGTTACTTTTTCTGAAGACACCTCAAGAAAAAGAGCAGGTAACGCTGCACAAAATTATTCAATTTTACTTAAGATAGCACTAAATCTATTGAAGAATGAATCTTCAAAAAAATTATCCATGAAAAGCAAAAAGACTTGAAGCGGGCTGGAATGAAGACTACTTATTGAAAATATTAAACTTAAAAGTATGATTCTGCCCTGGCTACTAAAGTAGGATATAGTATTTTTTTTTAATTTTCTTATAAAAAAACATTAGTGTTCGATTAAAATATTGAAAAATTCTGTTGGGGTCAAATATATACTCACTACAGATAGGAACCCGAAAAATCGGGTTTAATAATTTGAAAAT
>CAZFUX010000058.1:0-13128 GCA_964522085.1 uncultured Aequorivita sp. | reverse complement strand
ACAACACCAAGAAAAATAATTCTAAATGATTGATTATTAATCGGTTAATTTAGGTGGTGAAATCTTGGATTCCCGAAAACCTAAATGGAGTGAGTATATGTAAAGTACAAAAATATTGATAGACAGTGGGTTAAGATTTTGTTAAGAAGTAAGTTGAAGCGTTATTTAAAAAGTTAAAAATCATTTTGATTGCTAAAATCTGTATTACATAAAAAGTGTTTTTTATAGATAATTAAATAATCCAAAGAAAATAGGATAATTTTTTTATACTAAAACTGCTAAAGGTAGTACTTTAGCGCCCAAGTTAATTAACCAAAAAAATATTATGAGAACGTTATTATTAAAAAAAACTACGATTATTTTTGCAGCCCTTTTACTAGGTTTTAGCCAAAGCTATTCTCAAACTGGCTGTACAGATCCACTAGCTAATAATTATGACCCTAGTGCTACACAAAATGATGGTAGTTGTACTTACGACGTTACATCTATTTTGCCTACAAATAGCTATACGCTATACGCTACAATAGACGAAACTTCTGGGCTTATTTACTTCAATAATTCACTTTGGACGCAAAATGATAGTGCAGACCCCAACCTTTATGAGCTTAACCCTGCTGATGGAGCTATTACAAATAGTGTTTCATTAGCACCAGAGATAAACCAAGATTGGGAAGAAATATCACAAGATGAAGATTATGTCTATGTGGGTGATTTTGGAAACAATGTTAATGGTAACAGAACTAATCTTCATATTATTAGGGTGAGTAAAGCCTCTATGCAAACAGGAACTCTTGAAATGGATATTATAAACTTTACTTATGCAGATCAAGTAGATTTTACACCAACAGGAGCAAATAATACCGATTATGATTGTGAGGCTTTTATTGTAACGGACGATTCTATTTATCTTTTTACTAAGGAGTGGGTAAGCAAAAAAACTAGACTTTATAAAATGCCTAAAACCCCTGGAACCCACCAAGCCCAATTGCAAGACACCTATAATGTTAGTGGGCTAGTAACTGGTTCTGTATATAAAAAAGACGAGGGAATTATTGCTCTTTCAGGCTACAGCAATACGTTACAGCCTTTTGTAGTGTTGTTATATGATTTTACAGCCGAAGACTTTTTTGGCGCAAATAAACGTAAGCTAGGCCTAAATTTACCTTTTCATCAAATAGAAGGTATAACTACTGTAGATGGCTTAAATTATTTTATTACTAATGAAAAATTTACTACTATTCCAACGGCCCAAAAGTTACATACTTTAGATCTTACGGCATATTTAGAAGCCTATCTTTCTGTTTCGCCTGTGGAAGGCTCAGCTAGGTTTAAAATATTTCCAAATCCAGTAACAACAATACTTCAGGTTGAAGATAATGAAAGCTTGTTTCCTATAAATTATACAGTTTTTGATATCACTGCAAGACAGGTGAAGCAAGGAATATTAACTGGTCAAAATGCAACCATTGATGTTTCGGAATTTTCATCAGGAACTTATATTTTAAAGCTTGGACAAAAGACGATAAATTCATTTAGAATAATAAAGGAATAGGTAATTTCTAAAGCTAAAAATTCTTTAGTTGGATTTTTGAAGTGATAAAACTTTAAAGAATCTTATCACTTCAAAATCTTCCTATAATGCCCAGCATCATTCAAAACAGATACTGCCTCCATAATCTCAGGATTGTGTTCAATTTGGTAATCATATAACCCTTCACGATAAAAATAGCGTTTCAAAATCTCATCGGTTAATAACGATTCTATTTCTACTTTTTTATCTACTACGGCTTTGTCTTTTGCAGTGTCTATAGCCGCCATAAGTTGGTTGTAACTTATTGAAATTTCTTTACTCATGTCATCATCCTCAGCAATTTTTAATGCTTCAGCAAATTTCTTTTCGGTCTCGGTTTCATACTCGAAGTTGTTGTTTTTAAGGAAATTTAGAAAATCCTGAAAATCACTTTCAGTAAAACTAAAATTATTTAAGTCCGTTATTTGATGACTGTAATAGTATTTTGTAGCATAATCAAAAATGGCGCTGTCTTTTAAAAGCGCTGTAGTAATTGGGCTAAAAACGGCTGATTTTAATTCAATATCTGGCAATATTCCACCACCGTCATAAACCGTTCTGCCGCCTTTGGTTTTAAACTTATTGTATTCTTTAGCATCTTTCCTTATAGGATCACCATTTTCATCACGATGCCAATAATCTAAGGCTTGTATACAACGGCCGCTTGGTGTGTAGTAGCGAGATATGGTAACTTTTAACTGTGTGCCATACGTTAGCTTCTTAGGACGCTGTACAAGCCCTTTTCCGAAGCTACGAGCACCTACAATTACAGCGCGATCTAGATCCTGCAAACCGCCTGAAACAATCTCGCTGGCAGAAGCGCTACGTCCGTTTACCAAAACTACTAATGGTATTTCAGTATCTACTGGCTCACTTTTGGTTTTATAAGTTGTATTATACTTTTCAATAACCGATTTTGTGGTTGTAATTACTTCGCCTTTATTAACAAATAGATTTACTACGCTTATGGCTTCATTTAGCAATCCGCCTGGGTTTCCGCGTAAGTCTAAAATAATTTTTGTTGCGCCTTGCGATTTTAAATCTACCAAAGCAGCTTTAGTTTCAACGGTAGTTTTACTGTTGAATTTTGAAAGAACAATGTAACCAATGTCGTTTTTTATCAACTTATAATACGGCACCGCCTTTACATCTACAGCATCGCGGGTAATGGTTGCTGTGGCTGTTTTACCTTGTCTTATATAGGTTACTTCTATTTTAGATCCTGCAGTACCTTTTAAAAGATCGCCTGCATCGTCTTCTAAATCGGCAATGGTTACGTTTCCTATTTTTATAATTTCGTCACCTGCCCTTAAACCTGCTTTGTCCGCTGGGTAATCTTTAAAAGGCTCAATGATTATTATTTTATCTTCCTTGCTTTGTGCGGTTGCGCCTATGCCTGTATAAACACCTGAATTGTTAATTTTGGCATCTTCTACTTGTTGTTCGTTCCAATACATTGTGTAAGGATCTAAATCTTCCAGCATTCCTTTTATGGCTTTATCCATAAGCACTGCGGGTGTTACCTCGTCCACATAATTCATGTTCAGTTCTTTGAATAGCGTGGAGAAGATTTCAATCTGTTTTGCAATTTCGAAGAAATCACTTTTGAAACTTACTGTGGTAAAAAATATACCAATGGCTATGATGGGAACTATTATTCTTTTTTTCATCTTTTGAAATTTTAATTCTTTTTCTTTCTATTCTTCAGAAATATACGAAGAACAATAATTATAATAATGGCAACAAAAAACAACGGCCAAAGGTATAAAAGGCCCAATAAAAACACCGAAACACCATTCCAACCACCTTGTAAAGCGTTTTTCATTTTTTGACCGTAGGATTGGGTAATTCCTGTTTCTGTAGTGGTTTTGTAAAACTCAATGTTTATGGTGCTCATTGAAACCTGACTTTGAAGATACTGCAAACGCCCTTGTTTTGCTTCAATTTCTTCACGAATATTTGAGAGTTCGCATTCTATTTCTAGCATTTCTTTTACGTTGTTTGCTTTTTTCAGTAATTCTAGATAACGTTCTTCAAGGGTGCGTTTTGCTTTTAAGCGTGCTTCCAGATCTACAAATTCTTCTGAAACATCTTGGCGGGTAATAGTTCGTTGGTCAAAATAATCTACGCCTTCAGAAATACCATCTATAAACTCTTGAAAATTTTCAGTAGGAACCCGAACGATTAAATCTTTATAAATACGATTGTAGCTTTTGCCGCTATTGTTGCTCTGTACCAGCCCTTTATATTTTGAAGCAAGCTGAAGAATTTTTTTGTGCGTGGCTTCAATATCTTTTGTTTCATAAACTAAACGGGCGGTTTTTATTATTTTCTGTTCGTCTTGTTCTGGTGCGGATTCTGGAAGAAGAGATTGTATAATTACTGTTTCTCCAGCTGGCTCCATCGGAACTAATTTAGAATTTCCGTTGGAACATCCCAAAACGAACACTAAAAGTAAAGCGCTAACTATTTTCATCCCGTAATTTTTTAAGCAGTTTTACCATCGCTTTTTCAAGCTGGGCATATTGCGGTTTACCTTTTCCTAAATAAAGAAAGAGCATCACAAATTTCTTGCCGTTAATTTCTTCAAGATTTTGTTTATTAAGACGATATGCTTCGCGAACTTGCCTTTTGATTCGGTTTCTATCTACTGCAGATTTAAAACTTCGTTTTGGAACGGCAAAAGCCGCAAGGTTTGTTTCAAGGTTTTCCTTCGGAAGAAAAAAGATTTTTACAGGAAATTTAGAATGTGTTTTCCCTTCCAAAAACAGACTTTCTATTATTTTGGTGCTTTTTAGTTTTTCAGTCTTTGGAAATTTTTGGTTCACTTTGTAAATATATAAAAAGAAAGACCTCAAAGGTTTTTATAATCTTTGAGGCTTAAACAGTATTTTAGGAAAGTGTTATTTCGCTTCCCAAAAATTATTTTCAGCATCAACGTCTGCCATTCTTTTTGTAGCGTCAATCAATACATATTTTACTTTTTTGCCATTCTTAATTTCGAAAGAATAGGTAGGATATGCCCATGGCCAATCTTCCAAAGTAGTACGCTTTAAATCTGTAAATGGGTTTGGTTTTTCACCCCACATCATTCGTAATGGAATGTAGAATAATTCTTGCGAACCATCTTCATAAGTAACATAAAGGTCTATAGGCATTGGCATTAAACCAATTCTTTCTAAAGTAATTTTTGTGTTCTCTACTTCGTTCTCAACTGTTTTTATTCCGTAGTCTATTTGGTTTGTGGTTTGTGCCCAATCTATTAAATACCAATCCAATTCAAAGCCTGAAACTTTTTCAGCAACGCGAATAAAATCATTTGGCGTTGGGTGCTTAAATTTGAAATCGGCATAATACTTTTTCAATGTTTTTGAAAGATTTTCAGGACCAATAATATATCCTAATTGCACTAAAAACACCGAACCCTTACTATAAGCATTCACGCTAAACGCCCTGTTTATGGCATAGCGGTCTCCGTGAGTGGTTTGTGGTTGTTCGTTACCGCTTAAAGCCATACCTATATAACCCCTGTAAGATCCAGCATGTGGATTTGATTTGTTTTCCTCCATAACATAATTCATTGCTTCGTTTGAAATGTAGGATGTAAACCCTTCGTCCATCCATTCATGCTTGCTTTCGTTAGTTGCCAAAACAAACTGAAACCAAGAGTGGGCAAGTTCGTGGGCTGTAACGCCAACTAAGCTACCAAAACTTCTTTTGCCAGTAATCATTGTAGACATTCCGTATTCCATACCACCATCGCCGCCTTGAATTACTGAATATTGCTCGTAAGGATATTCGCCTACTTGCTCGTTGAAAAATTCCATAAGTTCAGCTGTTTTTGGCTGAAGGTTTTTCCAGTTTTCGACAATTTCTGGATCATCTTTATAGAAAAAGTGAAGCGTAACACCATTGGGTCCAGGATAGGTATCGTGAATATAATTAGCATCTGCACCCCAAGCAAAATCGTGAACGTCTGGAGCTAAAAAGTGCCAGGTGTATTTGCCATTTACGGGTTTCATCCATTTCTGATTGGGAAGTGTGTAGCCGTGGCCTACTGCAGCTGGATTTTGCAAGTAGCCAGTACCTCCAATTGTGTAAGCTTCATCAATAGTTATAGTAACGTCATAATCGCCCCAAACGCTGTAAAATTCACGCCCAATGTATGGATCGGCGTGCCAGCCTTCAAAATCGTATTCAGCTATTTTTGGATACCATTGGGTCATTGTTAAGGCAACACCTTCAGCATTATCTCTACCCGATCGACGCACTTGTAATGGCACCTGTGCATCCCAATTCATACTAAAATTAGTACTTGCTCCTGGAAGAATAGGTTTGTTTAACATTACTTGCATAACCGTTCCTTTAATTACATATTTTAGCGCAGCACCATCTTGCGTAAAAAGGGTTGGTTTAATATATCCAATTTCAGAAGGCGAAAGTTTTGAAATCCTATCCATTACACGGCTATCTGGATCTACAATGGTACGCGAACGCATATCCATCTCGCTACCCGGTTGAAAAGCGTTGAAGTATAAATGATAAAAAACTTTGTTTAAAGTATCGGGTGAATGGTTTGTGTATTTTAACTCCTGCGTGCCTTTATATTGAAAGGTTTTTACATCCATTTCAATATTCATTTTATAATCTACTTCCTGTTGCCAATAACTTTTATTGTTTTGAGAAAATGCTGAAAATGATACTAGAACTAGAAAGAATCCGTTTAAAAATTTATTCATTATTTAGACATTTTATCAGCCATAATTAAGGCGTTATACAGATTTACCATTTTTCCAGATTTTGAAATTTCTGAAAAAGATTTTGTGTTTGAAGGATCGCCTCCAAGAACAACTTTAATGTTAGTAGTAAGTCCGCTATCCATTAATACTTGCTTCACTTGCTTTGCAGAAAGATTAGGATAATACGAACGAATCACTGCAGCAATGCCAGCAACTTCAGGTGCAGCCATTGAGGTTCCTTGCAAAAATTCATATGTGTTTAGTGGTGTAGTTGCCCAAATTTTAACGCCCGGAGCAAAAACGTCCACATTTGTTTTTCCGTAGTTTGAAAAGTCTGCAACCAATTCGATACCGTAATCAAAATTTAGGGCTCCTACTGTTAAAAATGTATCTCCAATTTCAGAACCATTGTCAATTTGATCGTTTGGATAGATGTTAACGGTGTCTAAATCTAAACCATCATTTCCAGCAGCATTAACGATTAAAACATCTTTTGAAGCGGCATATTTAATGGCTTCATAAACCCAATCTGCGTGTGGTGAGTAGTATTTTCCGAAGCTAGTGTTTAAAACTTTTGCACCATTATCTACAGCATAGCGAATTGCCAATGCAATATCCTTATCATATTCATCACCATCAGGCACAGCTCGTATTGCCATAATTTGAACATTGTTTGCCACTCCGTCCATACCTATTTTGTTGTTGCGTTGTGCGGCGATAATACCCGAAACGTGTGTTCCGTGTTTTACGTTATCTTTTGTTGGGTCTGGGCCTGATACGTTGTTGTCTCCATAAAATTTGTCTGTAATATCTTCAGGATTATCGCCCAATATGCCACGAAAATCTTTGGTCATATTAAAGTTATCATCCAATCTTCCTTGAAAATACTTTACCCCACCTTCTAAATTTTTAATAACCTCTGGAACAGAATCTGCAAAATTTAGCATTTGGTTTAGCATGCTTATTTCTTGTTGTTCTTGGGCTGATGGGTTTTTTATAGCAGAAAGGTCTTTCTTTGTATAATCTGCTTTTCCAAGTTTTTTAACCATTGCTTGGTGCGTTGGCTTTAATTGCGAAAGAATTTGCTCATAGCGAGTTTTGTTAGCCATTATTTCAGAAGATTCTTTTTGGTATTCTGCCTGTGCTTTTTGGTACAAAGCGAATTCCTTTCTGTCGGCAGCACTAATTGAAGATTCACTTTTCCCTTCATATTTAGGCTTTAATTTTCTGATGATGCGAACGTATTCCATGTTTTCACCAACAATATTTCCGAGGAAATTCCAGCCGTGAATGTCGTCTATAAAACCGTTTTTGTCGTCGTCTATTCCGTTTCCGGCAATCTCACCTGGATTGGTCCACAGTACATTTTTAAGATCTTCGTGTTCAATATCTACACCGCTATCTATTACACCAACGATAACTGTTTCGCCTTTACGCTTTTTTATTATTTCGGTGTAAGCTCTGTCAACACTCATTCCTGGAACAGTATCTTTTACCAAATCCATTGCCGGCCAATACTTTAATTGAGCATCAGTTAGCAGAGCATTTTTTAAAGGGTTGGCATCAATATTTTGAATTGGAGTACCTACAATTGCAGCACCACCGCCACAACTTGCCAAAACAGTCGACATAGCAACTGCGAAAAGAGAGATCTTGAAAATTTTCATTTTTGAATAAAGTATTAATTAAAAAAATCGTTGAGGGATAAGGTTTCGTTAAGTCGAACACCTTTATCAGTATTTTGAACTGTTATTATTTGGTTGTGTGCATCGTGTTCCAGAAAAAGATAGAAATTATTATCCGCTGCTTTTTTTAGAAATTTTTCTTTTTCAGGTAATGTTAACAGCGGTCTTGTATCATATCCCATCACAAACGGAAGCGGTAAATGCCCTGCGGTTGGTAGCAAGTCTGCCATAAATACCAGCGTTTTGCCTTTATAATTTATATGTGGAATCATTTGTTTATCGGTATGTCCATCTACAAAAAGAATTCCGAAGTCCATCTCATTGGCTTCCGTAAAATCTGAATTTGGCTTGTCAACAAATTTAAGTTGCCCACTTTCTTGTAACGGCAAAATGTTTTCTTTCAAAAATGAAGCCTGTTCACGTCGGTTTGGTTCTGTTGCCCATTGCCAATGGTCTTTGTTACTCCAATAGGTTGCGTTTTTAAAGGCTGGCTCATAGCCAGTTTTATCTTTATTCCATTGCACACCGCCACCGCAATGGTCAAAGTGAAGATGCGTCATAAAAACATCAGTAATATCATCACTATTAAAACCGTGTTTTTTTAAAGAATCATCAAGATTGTAATCGCCCCATTGATGGTAATACCCGAAGAATTTTTCACTTTGTTTATTGCCCATTCCAGTATCAATTAGCGTTAGCCTATTGCCATTTTCAATAAGAAGACAGCGCGCGGCAATGTCTATCATATTATTTTGATCTGCTGGATTGGTTCTTGTCCAAAGTGTTTTTGGAACAACGCCAAACATAGCGCCACCATCAAGTTTAAAATTACTGGCTTCAATAGGGAATAGTTTCATAATGAGAAGAAATGAACCGCAAATTAACAAAAGCGATACATACCAAAGGCGAAGTATAAATTAATTATACTATTTTTAACAATTCATTTCGATTTAGAGCAATCGAAAAAGATTTAATTTACCGAAACCCCCAATTGAATGGTAGAACTTGCAGGAATTATAATTTTAGGAATTTTGGCCCAATGGGTCGCGTGGAAGTTTAAAATCCCAGCTATTTTGCCGTTAATTTTAATTGGACTTTTTGTAGGACCAATATCTACGTTACTATCTGATGATGGTAGCCAATGGATTCAACCCATCTGGAATGGCGAAAAAGGACTCTTTCCTGGTGAAGGGCTTTTTTACTTTGTATCGCTCGCTATTGGTATTATTCTTTTTGAAGGTGGCCTAACCTTAAAACGTGGTGAAATCTCTAAAGTTGGCCATGTTATTGGAAAACTTATTAGCATTGGTTCTGCAATAACTTGCGTTGGTGCAGGTATTGCTGCACATTATGTTTTTGGGCTTGATTGGCGTATTTCTTTTCTTTTTTCAGCATTAATAATTGTTACGGGACCTACTGTAATTACGCCTATTCTTAGAAATATTCCGCTGAAAAAAGATGTTTCAGCAGTGCTTAAATGGGAAGGTATTTTAATTGACCCAATTGGTGCTCTTGTAGCGGTATTAGTTTTTGAATTTATAAGTGTAGAAGGCGATAGCGGCTTTACTAAGCAAGCTTTAATGGAGTTTGGAAAAATTGTATTAATTGGCTTTACTTTTGGTATTTCTGGCGGATACGCACTTTATATGTCGATAAAGAAGAAATGGATACCACATTATTTATTAAATGTAGTTTCTCTTTCAGTAGTGCTTCTTATTTTTGTTGAAAGTGATTTATTTGCGCACGAATCTGGTCTTTTATCGGTAGTTGTGATGGGAATGTTTTTAGGTAATAGCGATTTACCAAACCTGAAAGAATTGCTATACTTTAAAGAATCGCTAAGTGTTTTACTTATTTCCATACTCTTCATTTTGCTGGCGGCCAACATTAGTCTAGAAGATTTATTGCTAGTTTACAACTGGAAAACCGCCACACTTTTTGCCATTATAATCTTTGTTTTGAGGCCGCTGGGTGTTTTTCTCAGCACCATAAACAGTTCGCTCAAAACAAATGAAAAACTTTTTATAAGTTGGGTAGGTCCACGTGGTATTGTAGCGGCGGGTATTGCTTCACTCTTTGGAACAAAATTAGTTGCTAAGGGCGTTCCTGGAGCAGAATATATTACACCATTGGTTTTTGGCCTTGTGCTAGTAACGGTTTTATTAAATGCTACTACCGCTCGTTTATTTGCCTCTATGGTTGGAGTTTTTCTTAAAAAATCTGAAGGTATTATGATTGTAGGAGCATCAAAGATTTCACGTTTAATAGGCACTTATCTTTTAAAGAATAATCGCCATGTGGTTCTGGTAGATACTAACCGCTTAAATATAAATAGAGCAAAAGAATTAGGCTTAGACGCTATAAATGCAAATATATACTCTGATGATTTGGGAGATAATATTGAACTTAATGATGTGGGTTATTTACTGGCTATGACAGGTAATAGTGAAATAAACCGACAAGCTATAAACCGTTTCGGAAGTGTTTTTGGCGAAAACGGAACTTTTAGATTAATGACACCTGAAGAACAACGAGATCATTCAAACCTAACATCTTCCGAGCTTTTTTCACAGACCCATGACTATGTTAAATTTATGGATGTGGCAGAGAATTATCCTTCAATACAAGAAATACCTGTAGATAATAATAAACAGTTTCTACAAATGTTGAATTTGCTTGGGAAAGATGATAGTGCCATTCCACTGCTCTTAAAGCAACCCGACGGTTATTTAGAGCTAATAATTGACCCTGAAGATTTAGAAATATCTGAAGGTTGCAACTTAGTTTATATGGGAAAACCTGTTGAATTTGAAGAAGTTTTAAATGCAAAACGCCCAGAAGATGAAGCGAGAGTTGAAAAATAATTTTTCAAAAAAGGCGTTCTATAAAAAATCATTAATGAGAACTATTTTCTTCATAATCGCAATATTTTGTAGTCTAACCATTTTTTCTTGTAAAAAAGATGATGGTATTAGTTGCACAAGTTGCTCTTCGCCCAATACTTCAGATTTTCAGGTTTGTGAAGAAAGAGATGGCAATGCCTCTGTGGGTGGACAAAATACAGACACCTCTTTTGCAGTTTATATTGCTGGATTAGAAGCTGCTGGTGCTACTTGCGGGAATTAGATAGTGTTTCTCTTACAGCTACAAAAAAGGTTTGCCACGAATACACGAATTACTTATAAAATTCGTGTATTCGCGGCAATTTTATTTTTTGACTGAACTTCGGTCACACGTCATCCAGCACCCATCAATCATTCAACTTAAGCACCGCCATAAAAGCTTCTTGCGGAATTTCCACATTACCCACTTGACGCATACGCTTTTTACCTTTTTTCTGCTTTTCTAGAAGTTTACGTTTTCGTGAAATATCACCACCATAGCATTTTGCGGTAACATCTTTTCTTAGTGCTTTTACAGTTTCACGCGCAATAATTTTTGCTCCTACCGCCGCTTGAATTGGAATATCAAATTGCTGTCTTGGAATAAGCTGACGTAATTTTTCACATATTTTCTTCCCAATATCATATGCATTATCTCTGTGAAGTAATGCAGACAAGGCATCTACAATGTTTCCATTTAACAGCAAATCTACCTTTACAAGATGGGACTGGCGCATCCCAATAGGAGAATAATCAAAAGAAGCATATCCTTTTGAAACAGTTTTCAGTCTATCATAAAAGTCGAAAACAATTTCGGCTAAAGGCATATCAAAAGTTAATTCAACTCTTTCAGTGGTTAAATATGTTTGGTTTACTATTTCGCCTCTTTTTTCAATACAAAGCGACATTACTGAACCAACGTAGTCAGATTTTGTAATTATTGTCGCTTTAATAAAGGGTTCTTCAACGCGATTAAGATATGTTGGATCTGGCAAATCGGATGGGTTATTTACCATAACGATAGTATCCGGTTCTTTGTTAGTATAGGCGTGATATGAAACGTTTGGTACGGTTGTAATAACCGTCATATCAAACTCTCTTTCAAGTCTTTCCTGGATAATTTCTAAATGAAGCATTCCTAAAAACCCACAACGGAAACCAAAGCCAAGTGCCGCAGAACTTTCTGGCACAAAAACTAAAGAAGCATCGTTTAATTGAAGCTTTTCCATTGAGCTTCTTAACTCTTCGTAATCTTCTGTATCAACTGGGTAAATTCCAGCAAAAACCATTGGTTTTACATCCTCAAAACCTTCAATCATATTAACGGTTGGGTTTTTGGAGTCTGTAATGGTATCGCCCACTTTTACTTCTTTCGCCTCTTTTATTCCGGTAATTAAATACCCTACATCACCTGTTCTTACTACATCTTTAGGCTGTTGTTTTAGTCTTAAAGTTCCTACTTCATCTGCAAAATAGCTTTTACCGGTAGCCATAAATTTTATGTGCTGCCCTTTTCTAATTTCGCCATTAAGAACTCTAAAATAAGTCTCTACACCTCGAAAAGTATTATACACAGAATCAAAAATCAAAGCCTGTAAAGGTTCATCGGCAACACCTTTTGGAGGTGGAATACGTTCAATAATTGCGTTCAATATTTCGTCAATACCAATGCCTGTTTTGGCACTTGCAGGAATAACTTCTTCAGCTTTACAGCCTAAAAGATCCACGATATCATCTGTTACTTCTTCTACGTTTGCAGAAGGGAGATCTACTTTATTTAATACTGGAATGATTTCCAAATCATTTTCTAAAGCCAAATAAAGGTTAGAAATGGTCTGCGCCTGAATGCTTTGTGCAGCATCCACTATAAGCAATGCTCCTTCACAAGCGGCGATGGAACGAGAAACTTCGTATGAAAAATCTACGTGGCCGGGAGTGTCAATAAGGTTTAATATATATTTTTCGCCTTTGTAGGTGTAGTCCATTTGTATGGCGTGGCTCTTTATGGTTATACCACGTTCGCGCTCTAAGTCCATAGTATCAAGTAATTGTGCTTGTTTTTCGCGATCGGTCACGGCGCCTGTGGCGTCCAAAAGTCTGTCTGCCAAGGTGCTTTTTCCGTGGTCAATGTGGGCAATAATGCAAAAATTGCGAATGTTCTTCATAAATTTATCCTTCTTCGTGCTACAATCTGCAAATATATACTCACTACACATAGGAACCCTAAAAATCGGGTTTAATAATTTGAAAAT
>CAZFUX010000057.1:0-13199 GCA_964522085.1 uncultured Aequorivita sp. | reverse complement strand
GTTAACTTAGGTGGTGAAATCTTGGATTCCCGAAAACCTAAATGGAGTGAGTATATTACACGCTCCCTCACCATTTATTTCTATAATTTCAGGATCTGTAGTCTCTGAAATAATAATAAAGGGTCTTATTAGCGGCTCTATCTCGCTAATATCAAAAGGATCTGAAAGATCGGTCCCCAATAAAAAGGTTAAATGCTAAGTTCTAAAAAGATCAGGATTTACTTGTCCAAAGGAATTAAAAGAGGTTACTATTAATAGAAAAAGTAGTGATTTTTTCATAATATAAAAATTTAGAATTTGTTTTAAAGATATGAAATCATCTCCACAATCCCTATATTTGAGCAAACCCTGAAAAAAATCCCCCAATGTCCGATTTCTGGTTGTATTTTAATCTTGGTCTTACCCACGTTTTAGACTGGAAAGCCTATGACCACGTTCTATTTTTAATTGTGCTTTGTGCTGCCTACACGTTTGCTTCGTGGAAAAAAATATTGCTTTTAGTTACTCTTTTTACCCTTGGGCACATACTTTCGTTGCTTTTAGCGAATTATAATATAGTATCGGTTTCTTCAAAACTTATTGAATTTTTAATCCCAATTACAATTTTGGTGACCGCATTATTCAACCTTTTCATGGCCGTAAAATCAAAAAAAAGTGAAAAAATGGGAGTATTTTATATAATTACCATTTTCTTCGGATTAATTCACGGTATGGGTTTCGCATCTTTCTTTACTGCCTTAGATAGTAGTGGAGAATTTCTACCTTTATTAGAATTTGTCCTAGGTATTGAAGCTGCCCAAATTATTGTGGTAATAATCATTTTAATACTTGCCGTCCTTTTTCAAAGTATATTCCGTTTCAACAAAAAGGATTGGGTTTTGGTTATTTCTTCATTAGTAATTGGTATGATAATCCCAATGCTTATTGAAAATTGGATTTTTTAAAAAGACCCACGAACCACGACTTAAGGGGAAACAAGATTGATTCAATTGAATATTTGTTAAATTAAAAATCCTCAAAGACTCACAGTTCAAAACTCATAGACTCATTTGGCAACAACTTAACATCATTTTTTTTGGCAGTCGTGTAACTTCCCAGTAATTTCGCTACCTATTATAAATAAGGCATTCAATATGAATGAAGTATTAAATTTTGAATTTTGAACATCCCTTCAGATAAACAACGCAAGTACGACATAGCCTATCTAAGAATGGCAAAAGAGTGGAGCAAACTCTCCTATTGTAAGCGTAAACAGGTTGGCGCACTTATTGTGAAAGACAAAATGATAATTAGCGACGGCTATAACGGAACGCCCACAGGTTTTGAAAATATATGCGAAGATGACGAAGGCTACACAAAATGGTATGTTCTGCACGCCGAAGCAAACGCAATCTTAAAAGTAGCATCCAGTACACAGGCCAGTCAAGGTGCAACACTTTATATTACCATATCGCCCTGTAAAGAATGTAGCAAATTGATACATCAAGCAGGTATTAAAAGAATTGTATATCTAAACGAGTATAAAGATAATGAAGGTATTCGCTTTTTAGAAAAAGCAGGAGTAAGCATACAGCACATCGCAGATTTGGAATCTTAATAATGGAAAATAAAACGCCAATAACGTTAAGCAAACAAAAAAAAAACCTTCCACTATGGATTGGCTTAGCGCTTGCTATAGGAGTATTTATAGGCTCTAAACTAAATTTTGGTGATAAATCTGAAAAAATCTTCGCAACAAGTTCAAAAAAAGACAAACTAAACCGGCTCATAGATTACATAGATTACGAATATGTGGATAATGTAAATACGGACAGCATTATAGATGTTACCGTAAACGGAATTCTCGAAAACCTAGATCCACATTCCGTTTATATTCCTAAAAGTGAATACGCCCATAATGCAGACGATATGCGGGGAGCTTTTATAGGTATTGGCGTAAGCTTTTATGTGTATAAAGATACCATAGCCGTAATACGAAGTATTGAAGGTGGTCCTGCCGAAAAAGCTGGTATTAAAGGTGGCGACAGGCTTTTGTACGCCGATGGTAAAAAACTTTTTGGTGAATTAGTAAATCGCGACAGTATTTCAAACTATTTAAAAGGCGAAATAAATAGCAAAGTTGCGTTAGATGTCTATAGACCAAGTGAGGAGAAAACCTTAGAAATTAAAGTTAGAAGAAAACAAGTGCCGCTCGTTAGCGTAGATGCTTCATATAAATTAACCAATGATTTAGGTTATATAAAACTGAACCGTTTTTCTGAAACCACTTATAAAGAATTTGAAACCGCACTTGAAAGGTTAAAAGACCAAGGCATAAAAAAACTGGTTTTGGACCTTCGAGGCAACCCTGGCGGTTATATTTCTACTGCCGAAAGAGTTGTTGATGAATTTTTGGAAGATGGCAAATTAGTGCTTATCACAAAAAACAAAAGTGGCGATATAAATAAAACGTACGCCACTGGTCGAGGCGATTTTGAACATGGAAAACTCTACATTTTAATAAACGAAAATTCAGCCTCTGCAAGCGAAATTGTTGCAGGAGCACTTCAAGATAACGACAAAGGAACTATAATTGGTCGTCGCTCTTTTGGTAAAGGACTCGTACAACGCGAAATGTCTCTTGGGGATGGTAGTGCCGTGCGATTAACAATTGCCCGTTACTACACGCCAACCGGTCGTTCTATACAAAGACCGTACGGCAATGGCAATGATACTTATTACAACGATTATGAAAAACGTTACCGCAATGGCGAATTAATACACGCAGACAGCATAAAAGTTGCAGATTCTCTAAAATACGTCACCCCACAAGGAAAAGTAGTGTACGGCGGCGGCGGAATTATACCAGATGTTTTTGTCCCAAAAGATACAAGTGTTGAAAATGAAACCCTGCAATATGTTTCAAGAAGCGGGTTTATGAACTATTTTATCTTTGAATATCTTGAAAAAAACAGAACCCTCTTTGAAGGAATGAAATTCGATGATTTCAGAAATAATTTTAAAATTGAAGATACTCTTTCAAAAGAATTTATTGAATATGCGAAGTTTAATGAAGCGCAAATAGACCTTTCAAAATATACCGAAGCGTTAAAAAGAGCCTTAAAAGCAAACATTGCCCAACAACTTTATGGGCCAAACGAGTACGAAATAATACTCAACGAAACAGATCCAATGCTTTTAAAAGTCTTAGAACTGGAAACGGTTAATCAGCAAAATTAAGAAGTTTATTTTCTCGCTTTAGAGGCTATTTTCTTAGAAATAATCAAAATACCCAAAGCCAAAATTGCGCAGAGCCCAGCCAAAACACCTATAACAGCAACATAACTATCACCTTGAAGTAAATGTTCAAAATCCAATTTTGTTAGGTTGAAAATAACAAGTCCCGCGGCACAGGCTATTAAAATGTAAATAAATATTTTCATAATAGTGTTTTTCTCTGAAATTGGTTATCGATAGTTTTCAATTCAGAAGCCAAAAATAATTGTATTTTTACAATAATCATCCGTGAAAACAAACAAAATCGGTTTGCCTATTTATTTCACCGCACTCATAAATTTTCAAAAATGACAAAAAATATATCACTCATATTAACTTTGCCCATTTTACTTTTCAGTCTTTCAAACTGTGGCGGAGCTCAGAATGTTAATGACCAAAAACTTGTTCAAAATCCACCTTTTAAAATTTCTGAAGCATACTTTCAAGATTGGATTGCCGGTGTGCAAGAAGCCGGTTCAGGAACAAATGTATCTATCGCTTTTGCTGAAATGAAACCAGATGTTGTAATTCAAAATATCTATTTCAAAAATCAAATTCTGGAAGCAAAAGGCAATGTAAATGCTCCCAATCAATACATTGGTTATTTAAAAAATGATACGAAGCGCAATGTTATTATGGACGCCGACCCAATGAAAGAAGCTCAAAATATACCACCTAAAACGATTCCTTTTAAGTTAGAAGAAAATCAAGCGGTTGTGGAATATTGGTTTGGCGGAAAGAAGAATTACTATAAAGTTGAAACACTTACCAAAAAAGAAATGATTCCGTATCCGCAGGCAAATCCAAATCAACACGAATAAATTTTACATATCCTACAAGGAGATTTTAAACCTTCCAAAAATGAAAATTCTTCATCTAGATAATAATCATCCTTTATTGTTGAAAATGCTTAAAGAAGCAGGATTTATAAATGAAGAAAACTACAAAGCTTCAAAAGCTGAAATTGAAAAAATTATTTCAGAATACGACGGAATTGTAATCCGAAGTCGTTTTAATATTGATAAACAATTTCTTGACACAGCAAAAAACTTAAAATTTATTGCACGCGTCGGCGCTGGTTTAGAAAGCATCGACACAGAATATGCCGAAAAACTTGGAGTGAAACTAATTGCCGCACCAGAAGGTAATAAAAACGCCGTAAGCGAACATGCGTTGGGCATGCTTCTTTCGCTGTTCAATAAACTAAATGACGCCGACAAAGAGGTTAAAAATGGCTTGTGGAATCGTGAACTCAACCGCGGAATAGAACTGGATGGGAAAACCGTTGGAATTATCGGTTACGGCAATATGGGCAAAGCTTTTGCTAAAAAACTAAAAGGTTTTGATTGCAAAATAATCTGCTACGATATAAAGGAAAATATTGGCGATGAAAACGCAAAACAAGTTTCGTTAAAAGCACTTCAGCAAAAAGTAGATGTATTAAGTCTTCATACGCCGTGGACGCCATTGACGGATAAAATGATTAATTCAGAATTGATTAATTCATTTAAAAAATCGTTTTGGCTTCTAAATACTGCTCGTGGGAAAAGCGTGGTAACAGCAGATTTGGTTTCAGCCTTAAAATCTGAAAAAATACTAGGAGCCGGATTAGATGTTTTAGAATTTGAAAAACTTTCTTTTGAAACACTTTTTGATTCAGACAATTTTCCTACTTCACTGAAAGAACTTTTCACAATGGACAACGTAATTTTAAGTCCACACGTTGCTGGCTGGACGGTTGAAAGCAAAGAAAAACTGGCAACGGTTATTGCTGAAAAAATAATTATAACATTCAAAATATGAAAAATAGAGTAACAGGAATTGGAGGGATTTTCTTCAAAACAAAAGACCCAGATAAAACTAAGGAATGGTACAAAAATCACTTAGGTTTAAATACCGATGATTACGGTTGCACCTTTTGGTGGAAAGACGAAAACGGGAATAAATATTCTACCCAATGGAGCCCTTTTAAAGCCGACACAACCTATTTTTCGCCTAGCGAAAAGGACTACATGTTCAATTACCGTGTTGAAAATTTAGAAGAACTCTTAAAGATTTTAAAGAAAGAAGGTGTAACAATTGTAGGTAAAATGGAGACATATGATTATGGAAAGTTTGGCTGGATTCTAGACCCCGAAGGAAAAAAATTGAACTTTGGGAACCCGTGGACAGTGCTTTTCTATAATTTTTTTATACTTTTAACACACTAAAAAAAACCAATCAAATTAATATTATGGAAGAAAATACCAACTCAGATTACGACAGTACTAAAAAGCGAGTTAATGAAGCAGCTGAAAATTTTGAACAACAAGCAAAACACACTGCAAACGAGTTTAAGGAAGATTGGAATAAAGCCACAAACAACGGTGAAAACAAAAAAATACTTGCAGGTGTTTTAGCTCTCATTTTTGGCTACTTAGGAATTCATAAATTTATATTAGGATATACACAGTAAGGTATAATACAAATTGTAATTAGTGTAATAACCTGTGGAATAGGAGGCATTATTCCTTTTATTGAAGGCATTATCTACCTCACAAAAACTGACGAAGAATTCTACCAAACCTATCAAGTAGGAAAAAAAGGATGGTTCTAAAAATTTATAAAGCCTTTGAAAAAAACTCAAAGGCTTTATAATTACGATTCAAATTAAAAATATGACCTCCCATAACCCCAAAATACACTTTTACAAAGTGGTATGAAAAACTCTCTGTTTTTCATACTTTTAAGATAGACCCCGAGGCAGAGCCTCGAGGAATTTACGGATTAAAGCTATTCACTTTTAAGAACTGCTACTATCTGCGGCACGTCTTTCTTCTCAAAAAAAGCGATGGCTTTTACTAAACATTTAAGTAGCCAGCTTTTTTGATAAATCAATTTTTCAGCAATTGTTGCTATATTAACATCACGTGTTTTTAGAACGTTTTCTTTAGTAGACGAAAAATGATATTGGTTGGCAAAAAGCCAAGCGCCATCACGTGCTACGTTAATACTGAAACTAACCAACTTATCTTCGCGACCCTTCCCAAATTTATCGAGTAACCCAAATAAAGGTGAAACCGAAATAATTTTTCCTTCAACATCGGCTATCATCGATCCGAGAATTTCGTTTATTTTATTAAAATCATTTTCAAAATCCATTAATTCACCATCATCACCAACCGTTTCAGCAACTGCAATTCCAAGGTCTAAATTAATATGTGCGTTTATGCCTAAAAGTAAATGTTGCATAATTAGGAGATTACTGTTTGTCGCAGCCTCAAAAGCATTTTTCCAGCTTTTTGTATAAGGTATGTTTTTCTCTAAACACTCATAAGCATCAATATAACGATTGGCGAAAAGAACATCTAGCTTTTCCATTCGCGGATTGTTTTCAAACTCGTTGTTTAAGATTCCTTCTTTTATGCGAACTGTTACTTTACGATAAAGAATAGGGAAATACGCCATGCGAGAATTGTTGGCGCATTCAGCATCAATAATCTGGGCCAATCGGGTAATGACTTCATCAATAGTTGTTGCGACCATAATGGAATAGATTGGTTTTAAAATTAATTAGTCTGTGTTTGTGTCTTCTTTGGTGTTTTCAGTATCAAGATTTTCTCCATTCTTCTCTGAATACTTTTTTTCTAGTTCTGCCTGAAATTCCTCCATTACAGGTTTCATAGTACTCTCTGGTAAATCTGCTATACGAATATACATCAACCCATCCACAGCATTATTAAAAAGCGGGTCTACGTTAAAGGCAACAACCTTTGCATTTTGCTTAATGTATTTTTTAATAAGAACAGGCAATCGAAGACTTCCCGGTTCCACTTCATCAATTATTTTATCGAATTTGTTTAAATCAGCTTCACTTTCATCAAAAATAAAGTCTTTATCAGCATCTTTAAGTTGTACTTTATATTCCTTTTTTGGGTTAATGTATTGTGCCACATACGGATCGTAATAGTTCGATTTCATAAACTCGATCATCAAACTTTTAGAAAATTCTGAAAATTTATTGCTAATACTTACGCCACCAATTAAATAACGATGCTCAGGATATCTTAAAGTTGTGTGTACAATTCCTTTCCAAAGAAGAAAGAGTGGCATTGGCCGTAGTTGGTATTCTTTAATAACGAAAGCACGACCCATTTCGATAGATTTGCTCATCATGTCATACAATTCTGGCTCAAAACGGAAGAGATCTTGAAGGTAGAAACCATCAATCCCAAAGCGTTTAAAAATCTGTGAACCTAACCCCATTCTATAAGCTCCAGCCATTTTACGGGCATCATTATCCCACAGGAACATGTGGTGGTAGTAGCTATCAAATTTATCTAGATCGGTACTGTTGTTGGTGCCTTCGCCTACTTCACGGAAAGTAATTTCGCGCAATCTTCCTATTTCTTGTAGAATATAAGGAATTGAATTTGCTTCGGCTAAAAAAACTTCATAATTTTTACTTACAAGAAGTCGTTTATCATTTTCGCGAAGATTTTCAATTTCTGCTTCCATTGCTTTTAACGGAATAGGCCCAGCAATTTTCTTTGGTGGCTTCGGAAATTTTAAGGTTTTCGGGATGCTATCCAACAATTTTTTCTTCTGAAATGCATTGGAAAGCATATAGGTTTTCTTCCGAAGAAATTCTGTAAAAGCAGATAATGACTCGTGTTCCTTTTGATCGGTTATTGAAATTGCATTACCAATGCGCACTTTTATTAAGCGTTCTTTTTGTGTAAGCAATTCAGATGGCAATTTGGCGGTTCGTAATGTGTCGCTCATTTTTGCCATTCTATAAAACAACTTGCTGTTCTTTGCGTGAAAATATATTGGCACTACGGGCACTTCGACCTTTTTAATCAATTTCATAGCGGCTTCTTCCCACGGACGATCCACTAAAAGCTTATCGTCACGATATGTTGAAACCTCGCCCGCAGGGAAAATTCCTAACGGATGTTCATCTTGCAAATGCTTTAATGCATTTTTAAAACCAGTTATGCTAGACTTTACGTCCTTCCTGTCCTCAAAAGGATTTACAGGCATAACGTAAGGTTTCAGCGGTTCAATTCTATGAAGTAGAAAGTTGGCTATAATTTTAAAATCTGGACGATGTTCCAATAATAATTTAAGAAGTAAAATACCATCAATTCCACCAAGGGGATGGTTAGAGATTGTTATAAAAGGTCCTGTTTTTGGGATACGACGAAGGTCTTCCTCTGGAATTTCAAATTTAATCTCGAACTCCTCAAGTAACGCATTTACAAACTCTAGGTCTTGCAAATGCTTGTTTCTATCGTAAATTTTGTTGAGGGTGGTAATGTTCAATATCTTCATCAAAGACCAGCCCATAAAAGTGCTCAGAAAGCCGAATTTATCAACGTTTATTGCTTTTGCAACTTCCTTTGCATTAACTAATCCCATGAAAATTTTTGGTTATTTGAATCCTGCAAAGATAAGGAAACCAATCCATACTATTCCTTAATTACTAACTGTACCGCTTCCTTACTTTCTTGTTTTAATAAGACGTTTTTATTTTCGGCAAGTGCCTTTACCTCAGCAGGGTTAAAATGACGAATGGTATAAAGCGTAACGTTTTCATTCCACTTTACACTAAACTTTTCGCGAAGTTTTACCAGCAAGTCTTCAAGATTATTGAACTTATCATTTACGCATACTGAAAAACTGATGGCAGAATTTTGAATCATTTCTACCCTCATTTTATGTTTATGGAGCCATTTAAACACATCGCCAATGTTATCTTCCATCATAAATGAAAAGTCTAAAGATGAAAGTGAAATTAACACCAAATCCTTCTTCAAAATAAAACAAGAAGTCTGCGGGTCTAGCGTTACACCTTTACCAACACAGGTTCCAGCGGCTGTGGGATTTAAAAAAGATTTCACAAAAAGCGGAATTTCCTTTCTTTGTAAGGGCTGAAGTGTTTTTGGGTGAATTACAGATGCTCCGTAAAATGCAAGCTCAATTGCCTCGCGATAGCTTATATGATTAAGCAAAACTGTTTGCGTAAAATAACGTGGATCTGCATTTAGAACTCCTGCAACGTCCTTCCAAATGGTAACGCTATCGGCGTTTAAGCAATATGCAAAAATTGCAGCAGTATAATCACTTCCTTCCCTGCCAAGGGTTGTGGTAAAATTATTTGTGTTTTCTGAACCCAAAAATCCTTGGGTAACGGTAATACTAGATGTATTAACTTTTTTCTGAATTTTTTTCTGTGTGGCTTCCCAATCTACATTTGCATCTCGGAAATTTGCATCGGTTTTTATGCATTTTCGCACATCCAAAAGTTCATTTTTCAAACCAATTTCTGAAAGATACGCTGAAACAATTGTGCTGGAAACCATTTCGCCAAAACCAACTACTTGATCGTAAACAAAAGCATGATTCCTGGATTTATTAACTTTTAAAAATGAAACTAATCTTTCAAATATTTCTGAAGTTTTTTGATAAATGGGATGATTAGTATTTTGAAAAAGACCATTAACTATTTCTAAATGACACTCTTTAAATTCAGAAACGTATTCTTTGCACTTTGCTTTGTCTTCTTTTAGATATTCTGCAATTACTTTTTCAAGCAAATTTGTAGTTTTGCCCATTGCTGAAACTACGATAACCAAATTGGCTTCATTAGCTGTTTTTAGTACTTCCGTAACATTTTTAACACCTGCCGCATCTTTAATAGAAGCTCCTCCGAATTTAAAAATTTTCATAATCGATATAATGTAGCCACGAATTATTATAAAGAAATATTCGTGAATTCGTGGCTGGAGTTTATTCGTTTAATTTTTCAATATAATTAGTCAATCCCTTTTCATCCATATGTACCACGCGCCAATCTTTCATAATAGTAGCACCACTACGTTCGTAAAAACGGATTGCACCCGTATTCCAATCTAAAACGTCCCAAGCCACACGTTTAAGACCTTGATCATGCGCAAATTTCATAACTCGGTTGTAAAGTGCTTCGCCAATGCCTTTGCCTCGATAGACTTCTTTCACAATTAAATCTTCTAGGTGAAGCGAACGTCCTTTCCAAGTTGAAAAACGATAATATATTAAGGATGCGCCTACAATTTCATCGTCAATTTCAGAAACAAAACAGGTAAACAAAGGATTCTCCCCAAAACCTTCACGTTTCAAAACTTCTACTGAAATTTCAACTGCGTTGGGTTCGTTTTCAAAAATAGCAAGCTCTTTTATAAGTTCAAGAACTTGTAGCATATCCTCCTTTGTTGCTTTTCGAACTTTCATAATTAATTTTTTCAACTTCAAATTTCAAACAAAGTTAAAAAAAACCTTGCAGGAAATTTTGTTTTCAATTTTGATTTCGGTTTCCCTCGCAAATATCGGTTCAATTTCTTAAAATTCACGATATTTGCTTTAAATTCAAGAATCCCTTCAAATTTATGGCAAAAATAAATCAATCCCTCGGCGAGTTTATTATTGAAAACCAAAGCGAATTCAAATACTCTTCAGGAGAGCTTTCGCGGCTTATAAACTCTATTCGTTTGGCTGCAAAAGTAGTAAATCACAAAGTAAATAAAGCTGGTTTGGTAGATATTCTGGGTGCTGCGGGCGATATGAATGTACAAGGCGAAGATCAACAAAAGCTAGATGTTTTTGCAAATGAAGTTTTTATAAACACGTTAACAAATCGTGAAATTGTCTGCGGAATTGCAAGCGAAGAAGAAGACGATTTTATTACAATAAAAGGTCGAAACGAGAAAAACGATAATAAATATGTGGTTTTGATGGATCCGCTAGACGGTTCTTCAAACATAGATGTAAACGTTTCTGTGGGTACAATATTTTCTATTTTTAGAAGAATAACGCCTTCTGGAACCCCTGTAACTATTGATGATTTTTTACAGCCTGGTGCAAATCAAGTTGCTGCAGGTTATATAGTTTATGGCACTTCAACAATGATTGTTTACACAACGGGTCACGGTGTAAATGGTTTCACTTTAAATCCAGCAATTGGAACATACTATCTTTCGCACCCTAATATGAGATTTCCTGAAGAAGGCCATATCTATTCTGTAAACGAAGGGAATTATGTTCACTTTCCGCAGGGCATAAAAGACTATATAAAATACTGCCAAAAGGAAGAAGAGGATCGTCCTTACACTTCACGATACATAGGTTCTTTAGTGTCAGATTTTCACCGAAATATGATTAAAGGCGGTATCTATATTTACCCAAGCACTTCAAAAGATCCACAAGGAAAACTTAGGCTTTTATACGAATGTAATCCAATAGCGATGATTGCAGAACAAGCGGGCGGCAAGGCCAGTAGTGGTTTTGAAAGTATTATGAATATTCAGCCTACAAGTTTGCACCAGCGTGTACCGTTTATTTGCGGAAATACAAAAATGGTGGAAAAGGCGGAAGAGTTTATGAAAAATACGCAATAAAAAACCCGAAACAACTGTCTCGGGTGTAATTTTTATGTGAAGTAAGAAATTAATCTTTTCTATTCAACAAATAACGGTAATCGTCAAGGCTTAGTCCGCCATTGTAAATAGCAATAGATCTTTTAATTAAATCTTGCGCAAGTTCAGCAGTATATCCTAAACCTATAGCATATTTTTCAATCAAAAAACGTTCGTGATTGTCTATTTCGTGATCTGCAAAAATAATCTGAAACAAATCGTGCATACGCTCCAAACGTCTTTCTGATGAATTTGGAGGGTTTATTGGATATTTGGAAGGATTTTTTAAAACTTCGGCGTATTCAGACTCATAAATATCTAATTTACGTGCAAAACGCTTTAACATTTTTTCCTCTTCTGGGTTTATTTTTCCATTTATGGAAGCCATATTTGCAATAGAAGCAAAATGTCCTAAATTTCGGGAATGTTCCCCGCTTTCAAAAAGATCTGTAAATGACATAATTTGGTTTTTATGTTGCAAATATAAAGTTTGTAATTCATTTTTAAAGCTATATTCCTTTTGAAAAGTAAGTTTTTAAACTTTTCTTAATTATGAAAGAATTGGTTAGCAAAAAAACTAACTTTATGAGCTTTTTATAAAAGCATTATATGAAAAAAACACTACAAATAGCTAATATCATCTCCTTCGTGGTTACAGTTTTCATAAATTATCTTTCCAATACTGGAGCAATCAACAATATTACGATTGGTGAAGTTTCAAACTCCTCAAAAAATCTTTTTACACCAGCTGGATATGCATTTTCCATTTGGGACTAATTTATTTATTGCTTTTAGCATTTGTAATTTACCAAAGCCGTAGTTTGTTTGTAAAAGTTCGTGATGACGAATTTATATTGAAAACAGGATGGTGGTTTGTGTTATCCTGTTTTGCTAACTTGATGTGGATTACATTTTGGTTTTATGGAATATTCAATTTTGGCAATTTTTGTACTTCTCTTTTCACTTTTAAAAATTGTAATGAAAAATAGTATGGAACTTTGGGATGCACCAATTTCCGTAATTGCATTCCTATGGTGGCCCTTTGTATTTTATAGCGGTTGGGTTACTGTGGCGAGTATTGCAAACGTGGCGGTCTATTTAACAAGTATCGGATGGAACGCTTGGGGTTACAGTGAAGTTTCATGAACCGTAACAATGATTCTTATTGCAGGAATAATAAATCTTACTGTCACTTGGACAAGAAATATGCGCGAATTCGCCTTGGTCGGTGCTTGGGCACTAGCAGCTATCGCAGTTGCAAATTGGGAAGTTAGTAAAACGGTTGCTTACACCGCAATTGCGGTTGCTGCGGCACTTTTCGTAAGTACTAGTTTCACTCCTTAAAAACCGTGATACAAGTCCCGTTAATAAATGCAAGGAACATTTTAGAAAATAGGTGTAAAACGTAAGATTAAATTGTTAAATAAAATTTCACTTTAAAAAACTATCAATCTATAATTGATTAGTTTCACTACGTCTTAAGTTTACATTTCATAAATTCAATTAATA
>CAZFUX010000056.1:0-13279 GCA_964522085.1 uncultured Aequorivita sp. | reverse complement strand
AATTTAGGTAGTGAAATCTTGGATTCCCGAAAACCTAAATGGAGTGAGTATATGATATCATTTATTGAAGTTTCAAAAGGAATATTTATTAAGTAAACCTTATCTAGAAAAGATGACTGTAGATTTGGAAAAGGTTTTTCAAATTTATAAATTGGTTTAGCATTCAGAAAATTAGCAAAATTTGTATTTGCCATACTTAGGGTTAAGGTTTGATCTGCTTTTACAGTTTTTTGAATTATTCCCAAATCATGACCTTCTTTAATTTTTAAAAAATAGTCTTGAGTATTCTGTGATGCCATAGATAGTGAAGAAAAGGCAGTTATTATACAGACTAAAATCTTAAGTGCTTGTGTGCTCATAATTTCGAGGATTAAAGTTAGTTAATTCCTTAAAATTACGTTAATATTTTCATAAGGGGTTTTCCCTGTTTTTGTTTTTAAAAGATTGGATAACAGTTTTTTATAAAATAAAAAACAATTGGGAGTTTTTAAAATTTTTATAAAAAGAAGATAATGTGAAGTATGTTCCTGTCTAGATAACTTTTTGAATTATAAATCTTATTACTTCCGTCGCTCAGGTTTCAAGATAAACGCCGAAGAAAAGTTTTTTTGGATTTCCATTATCGCACGATCCGCCTCAATCCGTGTGGTAAAATTACCTGCCCAAACCTTATAGTTTGGTGTTTCATATTCTATGGATGCTGGCCAGTTACTATAACTACCCTTGTACTTTCTAAGCGTTTGATTAGCCTTGTCCAATTCGCCATAATATAGCTGTATGGTATAGCCGTCTGAAAGTTTATTTTCCTTTTCAAGTCCTTTCTTCAAATTTAATAATTGTGTAATCTTTGAATCTTGATTTATGGTTAGTGTAGCATTTTGCGCAATACTATTGCTTGTAATAAAAATTATTAAAATGCTGACAATAAAAAGATTGGAAACGATTGATATTTTCATATAAATATATCTTTGGTACAAATGTAAAACTTAATAACTTCGTGAAGCACAAAAATATTATTTAGAATAAATATAAATTGATAATTAACACTTTGTTTGCATTTTCAAAATCGACTTAATAATGTATTTTTGCTCCTTTATTTGGGGTAAAGGATAGGCTTTTTAGCCAAAGTTAATTGTAACTTATTCTATTCCAAACCATCGACTATAATTTAACCAACCGTATGAAAAAGGTGAATTTTATACATCTACGCTCAAAATTGACGCTTCTATTGTTAATGTTTGCATTAACATTTTCAGCAAATATATATTCTCAGGATGCTCCTGCCGAAACCGCTGCTCCAGCTGTAGATATTCTGGTAGTTGCAGGAGGAGATACAGCTGCTGGTGAATCACTTTTTAAAGCAAACTGTGCCGCATGTCATAAGCTAGATAAAAAAGCCGTTGGACCTGCATTAAGAGGTGTTGGTGGTGTACACGATAAAGAATGGATGTACAAATGGGTGAAGAATAGTTCTGCTCTTATAGCCTCAGGAGATGCTACTGCGGTAAAACTTTTCGAGGATAATAATAAGTCTGTAATGACAGCTTTCCCCGCGCTTTCTGATGCGGATATTGATAATATTATAGCCTATACAGACCAGCCAAAAGCCGCGCCTGTTGTTGGTGGTGCAGAAACTACCGCTGCAAATTCAGGAAGTAGAGATGGTGTTTCAAACGGCCTAGTTCTTGGGGCTTTGGTGCTTATTTTTCTTCTTTTGGTAATTATGCTTTTCTTAGTAACAAATACTTTGAAAAGAATTGCAGAAGCAAACGGTGTGGTTTATGAAGAAAAAGAAAAACGCACTCCAATTTGGAAAGCATTTATTGAAAATCAATTTTTAGTTTTGATATTTTCTATATTCTTGTTGCTATCCGCAGGATACTTCGCTTACGGATATTTAATGCAGGTAGGTGTGGATAAAGGCTATGCTCCAGTGCAACCTATACATTATTCACATAAGGTACATGCTGGAGATAACCAGATAGATTGTAATTTCTGTCACAGTTCTGCTAGAAAAAGTAAAATGGCGGGCATACCTTCATTAAATGTTTGTATGAACTGCCACAAAAACATTTCAGAAGTAGCACCAGAAACCGCTTCCGAGGAATATTCAAAAGAATTTTATGATGGTGAAATTGCCAAACTATACAATGCTGTAGGTTGGGATGCTGCTAGCCAAGAGTACACTGGTAAGACCGAGCCTGTAAAGTGGGTTCGTATTCATAACCTTCCAGATTTTGTGTATTTTAATCACTCGCAACACGTAACTGTTGCTGGTGTGGCGTGTCAAAAATGTCACGGCGAAATTCAGGAAATGGAAATTGTTGAGCAGTTTGCGCCGCTTACAATGGGCTGGTGTATTGAATGTCATAGAGAAACAAATGTTAATTTGGAGAATAATGAATATTATGCCAAAATTCACGAAGAGCTTTCAAAAAAATATGGCGTAGATAAATTAACAATCGCCGAATTAGGTGGATTGGAATGTGGTAAATGCCACTATTAATTAATTAAAAAGATTATTACTTATACTAATATGGCATCAAACAAGAAATACTGGAAAAGTGTTGAAGAGCTGAACGAAGACAGCGCCATTGTTAAGGCGTTACAGGATAATGAGTTTGTAACCGAAATACCTGCGGACGAATTTCTTGGTAATAAAGAAGCGTTAGAGTCTTCTTCTACCACGCGTCGTGATTTCTTAAAATATGTTGGCTTTACCACAGCAGCTGCAACGTTATCGGCTTGTGAGGGGCCTGTAGTGAAATCTATTCCTTATGTTGTTCAGCCGGATGAAATTGTGCCGGGAGTTGCGAATTACTATGCATCTACAATGGCGGATGGTTTCGACTTTGCTAATATTTTAGTAAAGACACGTGAAGGTCGCCCCATTAAAATAGAAAAAAACGATTTAGCAGTTAACGGAGGAAGCATAAATGCTAGAGTGCATGCTTCGGTACTTTCGCTATATGATAAAAATAGACTAACTGGACCAATGGTTAGTGGGGCCGAAGTTACTTGGCTAGAGTTTGATGCTGTCCTTGCACAGAAAATGAATGAAATGTCTAGTAAAGACATTGTTCTTCTTACGCAAACATTTGCAAGTCCATCCACTTCAAAACTTATATCTGAGTTTACAACTAAATACCCGAATGTGCGTCGCGTTGTTTACGATACCGTTTCTTGTTCTGGGGCGTTAGATGCTTTCCAAAATAAATATGGAACTCGTGCGCTACCAGATTACGATTTTTTAAAAGCAGATGTTATTGTTTCTGTAGGTGCAGATTTCTTAGGAGATTGGCAAGGAGGAAGCTATAGTAAAGGCTATGCGAAAGGACGTGTTCCTAAAAACGGAAAAATATCTAGACATATTCAGTTTGAAGCTAACCTAACCATAACTGGTGGTAAAGCAGATAAACGTGTACCTGCTACGCCTTCACAACAAAGGCAAGTTTTAAAAGCATTAACAAGTGGAAGCACTTCGGGTTTGCCAGAAAATATTGCAGATGCAGTAAATAAAGCAAAAGCACAACTTCAAAAAGCTGGAAGTAAAGCATTATTGGTTACAAGTTTACCGGATGTTGCATCGCAAACAATGGCGTTGAATTTCAATGCCAATAGTGAAGCAATGGATGTAAACATGCCAATACTAACTAGGCAAGGAAGCAATAGCGAAGTAATGAGTGTTGTTAACGGCGTAATTTCTGGAAACATAAAAGGTTTAATTACTGTTGGTGTAAACCCAGTTTATTCTTTGCCAAACAATAAAGAATTTGCAGAAGCTTATAAAAAACTTGAAATGACACTTGCTTTCGCAATGAAGCAGGATGAGACGGCTTCATTGGCAAAAATGGTTGCTGCAACGCCACATTATTTAGAGGCTTGGGGCGATGCGCAGATAAAAAGAGGTAGTTTAGGTCTTACGCAACCTACTATTCGCCCGTTGTTTAACACACGTCAGTTTCAAGATTGCTTATTGCAATGGACGGGTAATTCACAAAAATATTACGATTACATAAAAGAAATTTGGTCAACCTCTATATTAGGAGGAAGTTCATGGAATAAAGCTTTGGAGGCTGGTGTTTTTGCATCTAATGTAGAAATGACAATGGAAGAAGTAAAACCTGCTACTGAAGGAGCTGGAGTAATAGAGGAAGGCACTTCAAACGGTGCGCTTTCATTACTTTTACAAGAAGGTGGCTACGAACTTACATTATATACTTCAACTGGTTTGGGAGATGGTCAACAGGCCAACAACCCTTGGTTGCAAGAATTTCCAGATCCTATAACAAGAGCGTCTTGGGACAACTATCTTACTGTTTCAGCTTCAGATGCCGAGGCATTAGGGCTTGTAAACGAAAATGTTTCTAATGGCGCATTGAATGGTAGCTATGTAAATCTATCTATGGGTAATGTAGTACTAGAAAAAGTACCTGTTATTATTCAGCCAGGACAAGCTAAAGGTTCTGTTGGTTTAGCATTGGGTTATGGAAAAACCGCTTCTATTCAAGAAGAAATGCAGGCCGGTTTAAATGCTTACCCGCTATATCAGAATTTCTCTGAAGTTCAAAAAGTAAATATTGAAAAGACGACTGGAATGCACAAATTTGCTTGCGTTCAGTTGCAAAGTACAATGGCTGGACGTAGTAACGAAATTATTAAGGATACTACCCTAGAGGTATTTAATACGAAGAATATAAGCGAATGGAATGCGGTCCCGATTGTAGATTACGATCACGCTCCAATTTCAATTCGCGATAAGAAAGCAGATCTTTGGAGTCCGTTTGATGAAACGGTAGGACCTCACTTTAACCTTTCTATAGATTTAAATGCTTGTACGGGCTGTGGAGCTTGTGTTATTGCTTGTAATGCAGAGAATAACGTCCCAGTTGTTGGTAAAGAAGAAGTTAGAAAGTTCCGAGATATGCACTGGTTGCGTATTGATAGATATTATTCTGCAGGAGAAACCTTTAAGGAAGAAATATATAAGTCTGAAAATCTTCCAGCTTTTGATAGTTACGAAGCAGTTGAAATACCGGCTTATGAAAATCCAGAGGTTGCTTTTCAACCAGTAATGTGCCAGCACTGTAATCACGCACCTTGTGAAACAGTTTGTCCTGTTGCTGCAACATCTCACGGTCGTCAAGGCCAAAATCAAATGGCTTATAACCGTTGTGTAGGTACTCGTTATTGCGCGAACAACTGTCCTTATAAGGTACGTCGTTTCAACTGGTTCTTGTATAATGAGAATGATCAATTTGACTATAACATGAACAATGACCTTGGTAGAATGGTGCTTAATCCAGATGTGGTTGTGCGTTCTAGAGGGGTAATGGAGAAATGTTCTCTGTGTATTCAAATGACACAAAAAACTATACTAGACGCTAAACGAGACGGAAGAGCAATTAAAGATGGTGAGTTTGCAACAGCTTGTTCGAATGCTTGTGAAACTGGAGCAATGGTTTTCGGAGATGTTAATGATCCAGAATCTGAAATTCTCAAAATGAAAAAAGATGATAGAATGTATCATCTCCTTGAGAGCACCGGAACAAAGCCGAATGTTTTCTATCAAATGGTAGTTAAAAATACATCTGAAGCATAAAAAATTTAATCAAGAACCAATTATTTAAGAATTATATATGTCGTCACACTACGAAGCACCTATAAGAGAACCTCTGGTTCTGGGAGAAAAGTCTTATTCTGACATCAGTGCAGATGTAGCAGCTCCGGTTTTAGGAAAAGCAAATAAATCTTGGTGGATTGTTTTTACCATAGCCCTTATTGCATTTTTATGGGGTTTAGGATGTATAATCTATACAGTTTCAGTTGGTATTGGAGTTTGGGGATTGAACAAAACCATCGGATGGGCTTGGGATATCACTAACTTCGTTTGGTGGGTTGGTATTGGGCACGCTGGAACGTTGATTTCAGCAGTACTCTTACTTTTTCGTCAAAAATGGAGAATGGCTATTAACCGTTCTGCGGAAGCAATGACCATCTTTGCTGTTGTTCAAGCAGGATTATTCCCAATTATTCACATGGGACGTCCTTGGTTGGCTTATTGGGTACTTCCAATCCCAAACCAATTCGGATCACTTTGGGTAAATTTCAACTCTCCTTTACTTTGGGATGTATTTGCAATTTCAACATATTTATCTATATCATTGGTGTTCTGGTGGACAGGTTTATTACCAGATTTTGCGATGCTTCGTGATAAAACTAAAAGCCCTTTTCAGCATAAAATATACGGAATCCTTAGTTTTGGATGGAGTGGACGTGTAAAAGATTGGCAACGGTTTGAAGAGGTGTCTCTTGTTTTGGCAGGATTGGCAACTCCGTTGGTGCTTTCTGTGCACACTATTGTATCCTTTGACTTTGCAACGTCTGTAGTTCCTGGATGGCATAGTACAATTTATCCTCCATATTTTGTGGCTGGTGCAATTTTCTCTGGATTTGCAATGGTACAAACGTTACTTATAATTATGAGAAAAGTTTCTCATTTGGAAGACTATATAACGGTTCTTCATATAGAATATATGAATAAAGTAATTCTGCTAACTGGTGGAATAGTTACGGTAGCTTATGCAATAGAATACTTTATTGGTTGGTACTCTGGTGTGCCTTATGAAAACTATACTTACCTTTCTTTTGGTGCCGCCACAGGGCCATATTGGTGGGCGTTCTGGGCATTAATTACCTGTAACTTTATAGTGCCGATGTCCCTGTGGATTAAAGCCTTAAGACGAAATATTGTATGGACATTCTTTGTAGCCTTAATTATAAATATAGGAATGTGGTTTGAACGTTTTGATATTATTGTTGTAAACATTAGTAAAGACAGATTAACCTCTACTTGGACAATGTTCCAACCAACGTTTGTAGATATAGGAACTTTTATTGGAACCATTGGTTTCTTCTTTGTACTCTTCTTACTTTATGCTCGTACCTTCCCAGTAATTGCGCAAGCAGAAGTAAAAACTATATTGAAGACCTCTGGAGAAAAATTCAAGAGGTTGCGTGCCGAACACGGAGATGATGCCAGCCACGTGCAAACTATAGAAGAGTATCCTGGCGATGCAGGACCATCTTCAAACGTAGAAGGAAAACATTTTGATTCACCTTTTGATAATTCAATTGAAGAAGATTCAGAAAACAATGAAGTAGATTTCGAACTTCACAGGGGTAGGATAGACAACCTACTTAGTGGTGTTGGCACTTTCGATCCAACAATTCAAAAGCAAGACAATCTTAGGAAAATTAGCGGTGTTGGGCCAGTAATGGAACAAAAACTTCATCAACTTGGAATCTTCACCTTTGATCAGGTAAGCCGAATGACCGACCGCGAATACGATTTATTAGACGAGATAATTAGTGAATTCTCTGGAAGAGCCAAACGCGATGATTGGGCTGGACAGGCACTAATGTTAAAAAACAACAACTAATTATGGCTGCAACAAAAATACATGCAATTTACACAGACGATGACCTGTTGATGCAGGCCGTTAAACAGACCCGTGCGGCAAATTATCATATTTCAGAAGTATTCACTCCATTTCCGGTTCACGGTTTGGATCATGCTATAGGTTTGGCGCCAACTCGAATTGCTATCACCTCGTTCTTATACGGATTGGTTGGTTTAACTGTGGCTGTAGTTATGATGAATTTTATGATGATTCAAGATTGGCCTCAAAATATAGGTGGTAAACCAAGTTTTACCTTCTATCAAAACATGCCAGCATTTATACCTATAATGTTCGAACTTACTGTATTTTTTGCAGGACATTTAATGGTAATCACTTTTTATATGAGAAGTAAATTGTGGCCTTTCAAAAAAGCGGAAAATCCGGATCCACGAACAACTGATGCCCACTTTTTGATGGAAGTTGATGCGGACAACCATGATGTTGAAAAACTTTCCAAATTCTTGTACGATACAGGTGCATTGGAAATTAGTTTAATTGAAAATGAGCACGACCACTAATATGAAAACAATAAAAAACATAACGATTGCAATTTTTACTGCTGTAATAATGGTTTCTTGTTTTAACGATAAAAAACCGAACTACCAGTATTTTCCAAATATGTACGAGCCTGTAAGTTATGAAGCCTATGGTGACTATAATATTTTTCCGAATCAGCAGGAGGCAATGACTCCGCCAGAGCATACTGTTCCGCGCGGTTTTACACCTTATGATTATGAAAATAGCACTGCTGGATTAGAACTAGCAAAGGCTGAGCTTAAAAATCCTTACGACGTTACGGAGGAAAATTTGGCTGTTGGTAATGCCTTATATGCGGTTTATTGTGGAGTATGTCACGGTGATGCTGGAGATGGAAAAGGAATTTTGGCAACTCGTGAGAAATTTTTAGGAATTCCTAGTTATGCTGATGCTGGACGTAATATTGTACCAGGTGGTATCTATCACGTAGAAACTTATGGCTTAAATGCTATGGGATCCTATGCATCACAAACTAACGAAAAGGAGCGTTGGCAAATTGCGATGCACGTAATGGATCTAAAAGCTGCACTTAAAGGAGAACCTAGTATATTAGAAACCTCTAAAGCTGGTTTGACTGAAGAAGGCATACAAGATGAAACCAATAACGCTGAAGCTGACACGGCTTCTCAATTGGAATCTAAATAAAGAATTTAAAGAGAATGGCTAAAGATATGTATACGCTACCAAGTAAATTAAAACTATTTTCTATCGTTCTGATAGTCCTAGGGCTTGCAGGAATAATCTTTGGGTTTTTAACTACACCTAAAACCATCGATGATGTAAAAAAGATTCTTGCCGAACAAGAGGGGCATCATGGAGATGCTCATGCTGTTGAAGATAATCATGATAGTGAAACTGCAAATTTTGTGGATGAAGCTCGTGGACAAGAAGGTTATTCTGCATCAGCTATGGAGCATGCTACAGATTTAAAACCAGAAGGACATGGAGTAGCTTCTCACGAAGAGCACGTTTTACACCAAATGCAAACCAGACCTTGGTCTGCAACTTTCGTGGCAGCCTTTTTCTTTATGATGATCGCTTTAGGGGTGCTCGTTTTCTATGCAATTCAGTTTGCATCGCAAGCTGGGTGGTCTCCTGTTTTGTATAGAGTTATGGAAGGTATTACATCCTACTTATTACCAGGTTCTATTATAGTGTTTTTAATTGTAGTATTCGCTGGCACACATTTTTATCCTTGGCAAGACCAAGACTTGGTAGCTGGGGACAAAATTTTGCAAGACAAAGCTGGGTATCTGAATTTTCCATTTTTCATTATACGTGGGGTAATTTACTTATTGGGTTGGAACCTTTATCGTTACTTCTCAAGAAAAAACTCCTTGGCACAGGCAGATTCAAATAGCTTCGATCCTTACAAAAAGAACTTTAAGGCCTCAGTATTTTTCCTTATATTCTTCCTTATAACAGAGGCTACAATGTCTTGGGACTGGTTTATGTCTATGACGCCGCACTGGTATAGTACACTACTTGCTTGGTATATCTTTGCATCAATGTTTGTTTCTGGGATTACCGTTATAGCTTTAGTTACTATACATTTAAGGAGTCGCGGTCTTATAGAATTTGTGAGTGATAAACACCTCCACGATTTAGCGAAATTTATGTTCGCTTTCAGTATTTTCTGGACTTATTTATGGTTCTCACAATTCATGTTAATATGGTACGCGAATATTCCGGAGGAAGTAACCTATTTCATTATAAGAATACAAGAGTACCAAGGGTTGTTTTTCGGAATGCTTATCCTTAATTTTGTATTCCCTATTCTTGTATTGATGAATAGCGACTATAAGAGAATTCCTTGGTTCGTAGTTATTGCTGCCGTGTTTATTTTGGTTGGGCATTATATAGATATTTACCTTTTGGTAATGCCATCCACAGTAGGCCATAATTGGCATTTTGGTATTCCAGAAATTGGAGCACTATTGTTTTTTATGGGTCTATTCATTTTAATTGTAGGCAATGGTCTGGGTAAAGTTTCGCTAAGACCCAAGAATGATCCATTTATTAAGGAAAGTGAAAACTATCATTTTTAATCATTAGTATAAAGAAGAAATTATAAAGATGACCGCATTTTTAATTGTATTAGTAATCGTTCTTTTTGGAGTCTCTGTTTGGCAAATGAGCAGAATCTTCCAATTGGCAAGACAAAAGCCTTCAGAAAATCCCGAAATTGCCACGGATAAGGATAATAATACCCAAGGGTATTTAATGTTGGGTTTTTTGATCTTTATTTATGTATTAGCCTTTCTTTCATTTTGGTTTTGGTATGATACCCTCTTGCCAAAGGCAGGATCTGAGCACGGACAGCAAATTGACACGTTAATGTTGATTTCGATGATTGTTATTTTTGTTGCAGGAATCATAACACAGTGGTTATTGCATTATTTTGCCTTCATCTATCGAGGCAATAAAGTAAAAAGAGCAACATTCTATGCAGATAATGATAAATTGGAGTTTATTTGGACCATTATACCGGTAGTGGTATTGGCAGGTCTAATAATTTATGGTCTGTTTACGTGGACTGATATTATGAATGTTGATAAGGACGACGACCCATTAATTGTTGAGCTATATGCCCAGCAGTTTAATTGGAAAGCTCGCTATGGAGGTAATGATAATACTTTAGGGGAAGCAAATGTTCGTTTAATAAAAGGTGTAAACGCTTTGGGTGTTGATCCTGCAGATCCTAATGGCCAAGATGATAAAGTTGTGACTGAGCTACATTTGCCTGTGGGACGAAAAGTACTTTTCAAAATACGCTCTCAAGATGTGTTACACTCAGCTTACATGCCGCATTTTAGAGCCCAAATGAACTGTGTTCCAGGAATGGTAACTCAATTTGCTTTCACTCCAACCGTTACTACGGAAGAAATGAGACAAGAAGATAAAATTATTGAGAAGGTTCTAAATATTAATGAGATTCGACGTAATAAAAGCAAAGATCTTCAAGCTAATGGTGAAGAACCTTTGGAAGTCTATGAATTTGATTATATGCTATTGTGTAACAAAATATGTGGAACTAGTCACTATAATATGCAAATGAAGATAATAGTAGAATCTGAAGAAGATTACAAAGCTTGGTTAGCAGAACAACCAACTTTAGCAGAACAACTTAGTAAATAGTATAAATACAAAATATAGCTTAAAAAGATATGTCAGCACAAGCAACAGCCCTCGCAGCAGAAGAGCATCACGACGATCACGGGCATCACCATAAAGAAACATTTATAACTAAATATATCTTTAGCCAAGATCATAAAATGATCTCAAGACAATACCTAATTACGGGTTTGTTTATGGGTACCATTGGTATATTAATGTCTTTATTGTTTAGGTTACAGTTAGCATGGCCAGATCATAATTTCACCATTTTTGAAGTTCTATTAGGAAAATGGGCGCCAGATGGTGTAATGGATCCAAGTATATATCTTGCTTTGGTAACCATTCATGGTACTATAATGGTCTTTTTCGTACTAACCGCTGGATTGAGTGGAACTTTTAGTAACTTATTAATTCCACTTCAAATTGGAGCACGAGATATGGCTTCAGGATTTTTAAATATGGTGTCCTACTGGTTATTTTTCTTATCTAGTATTATCATGTTATTTTCATTATTTGTTGAAGCTGGCCCAGCTTCTGCGGGATGGACAATTTATCCGCCATTAAGCGCATTACCTCAAGCTATTCCAGGTTCTGGAGCAGGTATGACGCTATGGTTAGTATCTATTGCAATTTTCATTGCATCGTCATTATTGGGCTCGCTAAACTATATTGTTACTGTAATAAATATGCGTACTAAAGGAATGTCTATGACACGTCTTCCTTTATCTATTTGGGCATTTTTTGTAACTGCAATTATTGGAGTGGTATCCTTTCCAGTATTGTTTTCTGCGGCACTTATGTTAATAATGGATAGAAGTTTTGGAACTTCTTTCTTCCTGTCAGATATTTATATAGCTGGTGAAGTCCTGCATCATCAAGGAGGATCGCCCGTTCTATTTGAACACCTTTTTTGGTTCCTTGGGCACCCTGAGGTTTATATTGTAATATTACCAGCAATGGGTATCGTTTCCGAAGTAATGGCAACAAATGCACGTAAACCAATTTTTGGGTATCGCGCCATGGTAGCTTCAATCCTTGCAATCGCCTTCCTTTCAACAATTGTTTGGGGACACCATATGTTCATTTCAGGAATGAATCCATTCTTGGGATCAGTATTTACCTTTACAACACTTCTAATTGCAATTCCATCCGCTGTAAAATCCTTTAACTGGATTACAACACTCTGGAAAGGAAACCTGCAAATGAATGTAGCAATGCTCTGGAGCATCGGTTTCGTTTCCACCTTTATTACAGGAGGTCTAACAGGAATTATCATGGGAGACAGTGCTTTGGATATTAACATACACGATACTTATTTCATCGTAGCTCACTTTCACTTGGTAATGGGTATTTCAGCTCTTTACGGACTTTTGGCGGGTGTTTATCACTGGTTCCCAAAAATGTTTGAAGGGCGAATGATGAACAAAAAATTAGGATACATTCACTTCTGGGTAACATCAATTGGAGCCTATGGAATTTTCTTCCCAATGCACTTTGTTGGTTTGGCAGGTCTTCCACGTAGATATTATACCAATACTAACTTTCCATATTTTGATGATTTAGCAGATATAAATGTGGTTATGACTCTATTTGCTATAATGACGATATCCGTACAAGTAGTATTCCTTTACAACTTCATTCATTCCATTTTTTATGGAAAGATAGGGCCTAAAAACCCATGGAACGCTACAACTTTAGAATGGACTGCAGAAGTTAAACACATACACGGAAACTGGAATGGTCCAATTCCACACGTACATCGCTGGGCTTATGATTATAGTAAGCTTAATAAAGATGAAACGGACTATGTAATACCAGGACAGGACTTTATACCACAGACAGTTCCTTTACAAGATAATGAAGAAGTGCTTGATCATTAAGATATTTTAAATATTTTTTTTAAACCCTTTCATCTCTGAAAGGGTTTTTTATTACGCGCTATTACGTATATAATCAGTACTACTACGTAGAATTCTTAAGATTTTTTTTACTACATTTACGTTAAATAATAAGTAGGAAGTGAGGAGTCTACAATTTATTTAAATGAGCCGTCTATTAATTTGGACGGCTCATTTAAATAAATTCATAATCAATCATTAATGATTTTAAATCAATAGCGTCCTAAACGTTTAAAAAAGAGAAAGGGAATTTTGTTCCACAAA
>CAZFUX010000055.1:0-13284 GCA_964522085.1 uncultured Aequorivita sp. | reverse complement strand
TTTTCAAATTATTAAACCCGATTTTTCGGGTTCCTATGTGTAGTGAGTATATATTTAATCAAAAACCAGAGGAATTTAAAAAGAACAATTCTAAATTTGAAAGGTAAACAAGTTGTCAACTTAACACAACAACCTTGTGAAACTTAACACTTATAACTTAAGCGATACGATTATAGTTATTGGCTTCCTTCGCTTTCAACTTTTTAATCTCCTTCATTCTACGTTTTTTTCTGAATTTAATCTTAGCTCTGCTTACCAAATAGAACATTACTGGCACAACAATTAAAGTTAGGAAAGTGGCGAAAATCAAACCGAAAATTACCGTCCAAGCTAATGGCCCCCAGAAAATTACGTTGTCTCCACCAATGTAAATATTTGGGCTGTAATCTGTGAAAAGACCAAAGAAATCTATGTTTAATCCAATAGCTAAAGGAATAAGTCCAAGAACAGTAGTAATTGCAGTAAGCAAAACAGGACGTAAACGCGATTTTCCACCTGCCACAATAATATCGAAATACTGTCTTTTGGTTAGCATTTGGTCATCGTCCATTTGCAAGTCATTCATTTTTCGATCTATAAGTATTTGGGTGTAATCTATAAGTACAATGGCGTTGTTTACCACAATACCTGCGAGCGATATAATACCCATCATCGTCATAATAATTACAAAATCCATTTGGAAAACTACGAGCCCCAAGAACACGCCCGCCAAACTGAGCACAATGGCAGTTAAAATTATAACAGGTTTGCTTAAGGAGTTGAACTGTCCCACCAAAATCAATAAAATACCGCCCATTGCATAAAAGAGTGCCATTAACAAGAAACTCATATTGTCTGCTTGTTCTTCCTGCTCGCCAGTAAAAGCAAGGGTTATATCTTTAGGAAGTTCATAATTTTGAAGCTCGGTTTTAAGATCGGTTACAATTTCTGTGCCGTTGTAACCGCCAATTACGTTAGAGTAAACAGTAATGGTTCTCTTTAAATCTTTTCTTTTAATAGCACTGAAAGAAGCCGTGTTGTTCTTTGTAACCATTGCAGAAATTGGCACTTGTACAATTTTTCCTTGATTGTTTCTGAAAGTTACTGGTTGGTTGAAAAGGGCACTTTCATCATATCTAGATTTTTCTGAAAGTCGTACATTTATCTCATAATCATCATCCCCTTCTTTGTAAGTGGAAACTTCTTCTCCAAAAATAGCACGACGTAAGGTTTGTCCAATTTGTGCTGTGCTAATCCCTAATTGACCGGCTTTTTCACGGTCAACGGTCACATCCATTTCGGGTTTACTTTTGTTAACGTCTATCTTTAGTTCTTCAATTCCGCTTACGCCTAAACCTTCAATATAAGAGCGTAAATTTTCAGCTTCGCGAAGCATATCTTCATAGTTTTCACCACTCAATTCGATGTTAATAGGATAGCCGACGGGTGGACCAGCGGCATCTTTTTCAACAATGATGGAAGCTCCTGGAAACCCTTTTACGGCATCGCGCACTTCTTCCATAACAGCGCTACTTTTTACGCCTCGACGCAATTGGTAGTCGCGCATAGAAAGGGTTATTTTTCCTTTTTGTGGCATGTCGTTGCTTTGTCCACCATCCGTTTGCGGATTTCCAGCACCTTGCCCAACCTGCGAAATTGCAGATTCTACCATAAAATTATAACCGTTGTCGTCATACTTTTTAATGGCTCCAAAAACTTGCTTTTCTACCAGTTTGGTAAGTGCATTTGTTTTTTCAATATCGGTTCCTTGTGGATATTCTATGTAAGTAATAATCTGGTTTGGTTCATTTTCTGGAAAGAAAAGTACTTTTGGCTGAACGAGACCTACTAAAACAAATGATAGAATTAAAAGAAAGAATGTTCCGAAGAAAAATACATAGGCTTTTTTCCCGCTTAGAGCGTATTTCAAAGTGTTTTCATAGAAATTTTCAAGCTTTTTAAGCGATTTATATTGAAAGTAATCTACAGCTCCGGCCAATACATATTTATAAAGCCAAAGTAATCCTGCTGAAAGAATTGCCAAGTTTCCGAAGCCTCTAAATGCTGCAATATCCATTGTAAAACCAGCGACTAGAAGTGTAATTCCAACTCCAATAAGTATTAAAGTCCAACGTATTAATTTCTTTTTGGTCATGGATTCTTCTTCCGTTTTCATAAATTCGGAAGTAAGCATGGAGTTTATAACAAGTGCTACAAATAACGAAGATGAAAGCACCACCGAAAGCGTAATGGGGAAGTAAATCATAAATTTACCAATCATTCCTGGCCATAGCCCAAGTGGGAAAAATGCCGCAAGTGTAGTTGCTGTTGAAGCAATAATAGGCCAAGCAATTTCGCCCATCCCTTGCTTAGCAGCTTTTCTTGGCGACATGCCTTCGCCCATTAAGGTATATACATTTTCTACCACCACAATACCGTTGTCTACTAGCATTCCGAGACCCATTACGAGCCCAAAAAGCACCATTGTATTTAGCGTGAAACCTAGTGATGAAAGAATAAATAAAGACAATAGCATCGAGAGCGGAATTGCAAAACCTACAAATAGCGCATTTCTAAATCCTAAGAAAAACATTAAAACAATTACAACCAAAAGCACCCCGAAAATGATGTTGTTTACCAAATCATTCACTTGGTTTTCAGTTTTTATGGATTGATCGTTTGAAAGACTTATTTGAAGACTTGCTGGCAAATAATTTTCCTGTTCATCTTTAACAAGTTCTTTAATAAGCTCGACAGCTTCAATCATATTTTTACCTGCTCGTTTTTTTACATCGAGCATTACAACGGGTTGGCCGTATTCGCGCGCATACGTTGTCGGGTCTTTTTCTTGAAACTTAATTTCAGCAATATCTTTTAAGAAAATAATACCATCGTCTCTTTTAACGACTATATTTTCCAGCTCTTTTGGATCTTGTATTTCACCTGTAATTCTGATGTTTTTTTGAATCCCATTGGTAATTATATTACCTCCAGAAATAGTGCTGTTCTCACCTTTTACCGCATTAATTATATTATCAAAACTAACTTGCGAGGCGGTCATTTTATAGATATCGACCGCAATTTCAACTTCTTTTTCTTCAGCACCACGAATGGTTGCTTCTTTTATTTGAGGAAGCAATTCAATTTTATCTTGAAGATACTCACCATACTCTTTCAATTTTTGAACAGGATAATCTCCTGTAAGATTGATGTTAAGGATAGGCATTTCTTCCGAAAAATTAAGGTCGAAAGCATTGGGTTCTACTTTACCGCCATTGGTAAGCACGGGCCAAGTAGTTTCTGCTTTTACTAAATCTATCTTGTCTTTTACAGCCTGTTTTGCTACTGGAATTTCAACATTTTCTTCAAATTCAACAATAATAATTGAGTAATCTTGAAGGGTAGTAGATGTTATTTCCTTTACGCCGGCAATGTCTTTAAACTCTTGCTCTAAAGGTTCGGTGATGAATTTTTCAACATCTTCGGCAGAGTTTCCTGGGTTTACAGAACTAACATAAATTTTAGTTTCTATAATTTCTGGAAACGCTTCTCTCGGCATACTGTAATAGGCAAAAGCACCTAAAAATAGGATGATTGCCATTACTACATAGACCGTCATTTTATTGTCGATGGCCCAAGACGAAATGCTAAATTCTTTATACGGATTTTTACTCATTTTGTAAAGGGTTTCTTAGTTCTTGATGGTTACTTTTTGACCGTCGCGAAGGTTTTTTGCTCCTTCTTTTATAATGGTGTCGCCTTTTTTAAGACCCGAAAGTACTTGAGTATGATTCTCGTAGGAAAGTCCTATTTCAAGAATTATACGTTTTGCTACACCAATAGAATCATTCACTGGTTGGTATAAGTAAGCAATTGTTTCTCCTGCAGCATTTTCCTGTAGAATATTTTCTGGAATTGTAATAGCGTTTTCAGCTGTGTAATCGTTCACTTTTACCGTCGCAATTAAATTTGGTTTTACTAAACCATCTTTGTTTGGAATTTCAATTTGAATATCAAAACTTCTGTTGTTTGGGTTTATGTAATTGCTTACTTGACGCACCGTGCCAGTAAATTCTTCGTTAATAGAAGCTAAGTTTACTTTTACACGAGTTCCTTTTTTAATGTTTGTTAAATAAGTTTCAGGAATAGACGCTTTTACATACATATCACTCAAATTAACTAACCGAATAATAGGCGTTTGACCTGGAGTAACTACTTGCCCAGGATCTGAAATAATATCATCTACAACGCCACTAAATGGAGCTGTAACAACCGTTTTTCCTAGTTGAGAACGCATTTGTTGCGTAGCATTTTTAGCAGCTTCATAATTAGTCTTAGCTTGAAGAAATTGAATTTCGGAACCTATTTTTTGATTCCAAAGATTTTCCTGACGTTCAAACGTTGTTTTGGCTAATGCTAATTGCGCTTCTTGCTGTGCTACTTGGCTGGACATTCCACCATCGTCAATTTTAGCAAGGCGTTGTCCTTTAGAAACTTGCTGACCTTCCTTTACATATATAGTTGTAAGCACACCCGAATACTCAGCGTTTAGCACTACGTTTTGATTAGTTTCTACATTACCCTGTACTTCTACGTAATGTTTAAAAATAGAATCCTGTATTACTTCAGCAGTTATTAATGCTGGGCGGTCCTTTTTTTCGTGAGTATCAATATATTCGTTAAGCTTATCGATATCACTTTTTAATTCGCGCTGTTGCTTGTTAAGATCTGCTCTTTTCGATTTAACTACCGCCATATCGTTGGAATCAATAATAGCATCGACAGATATAGAATCGCCGCCGCAGGAAACCATTGTGGCTATTAAGATTAGTAATAGGATTGATTTTTTCATTTGTTGATTGTTTTAAAAGTCGATTAGGTTAGGAGTGGGCTTAGTTAGAAATTTGTGATTTGCACAAGCCATCAAGCATGGCTTTTATTTCGGTTAAATCTTTTCTTAGATCTAAATAATTTTCTTTATTTAAAAATTCTAAATCATTGGAAAGAATGCATTGATTTAATAAATCTAAGGCTGAGCCATAGGCTATTTCAGTAAAACGTGCTTTGTCTTTGCTTGAATGTCTTCCCGTTCCTTCCGCTATATTTGAAGAAATAGAAATTGCACAACGCCTCATCTGGCTTGTAAGTCCAAAGTTTTCTTCTGAAGGGTAACTAGCCGTTGCTTTATAAATTTTAATGGAAGCTTGTCGCGATTTCTGCCAAACCTGCAATTTTTCAAAGCCGAAAATTTTCATAATCTTTATTTTAGTCGATGAGTTTAGTATCTATAAGTTTAGAAACTCACTCATATTATTGGTAATATTTTTTTACTCCTAAACTCCTAGACAAGAAGGCGAATCCGACTGACTCAACTCATCGACTTTTTTAATAGTTACCTTTAATTTCTTCTGAACCAATACGCAATTGCGGGATGTTAAGAACGGTCTCAAGATTTGCTTTTTCGTTTATAACATTTAGCATAGATTGAAAATATTGCTGTTGCGCTGAATATAATTGCGTTTGAGCTTGTCGTAAATCAAAACTGGTTGAAAGTCCTTCGGTGAATTTTATTTGATTTTTGTTTTCAATTCGCTCTGCTAGTTGAAGGTTTTTCTTCGAGTTATCGTAATTGTCTATTGCAAATTGATAGTTACTTTGCGCAGTAGTTAAATTTAGTTTTATTTCTTGTCTGGTTTGATCGAGGTCTGTCTTGGCTTGGTCTAATGCGATACGAGTTCTTTGTGAAGCCGCACTACGTATGCCGCTACTAAAAATTGGCGCATTAAGACTAACCCCAAAAACTGAAGATTGATACCATATTTGGTCGCCGTTAAAAAAGGTGAAGTCTTCGCTGTTAGCAGATGTTCCGTAATTTACAAATGCCGAAAGTCTTGGTAAATCTTTACTCTTTTCTAATCTATTTTCAAAATAACGTTGTTCTACAAGATTGTTAGCAATTTTATAATCTACATTCTTTTCAACGTTTAATGAATCATTTAATAGCGCAAGACTGATGTTAGCATCGGCTAATTTATCCAAATCGTCCGTTAAGGTTATGGGTGCTTCCACATCAATTCCCAAAGCGAGATTAAACATTTGCTTTGCTATTTTTTGGCTACGCTTGGCGTTGTTTAATTGCGTGTCTATATCTAAAAGTGTTATTTCTAGTTGCTCAACACTTTCTTCTTCTGCCAATCCGTTTTCAAATATTTTTCGAGTTTCGTAGAGGTTTTCTTCAAGATTGATTTTGTTCTTCTCAAAAATAGCAACTAACTCCTGAACTAGTAAAACACTTCCGTAGGCATTCGCAACGCCCTTCCTTACTTCTAATCTTACTTTTTCGTTATAGTTTTCAGAATATCTTAAAAAAGCTTTTGCTGCTTTTAAACCAACTAAATAACTTCCGTCAAAAATTAATTGATTTAAAGTAGCCACTGCATTTGCGTTTTGCTTTGTTCCGAAAGTAATAGGTGTAAATGTGCCTGGTTCGCCACCTCCGAATTCCGCAGGAATGAGCGAAACAGGTTGTTTAAGATTATTGTTGTAACTAATATTTCCATCTATTTGCGGAAGCCCTTGAGCTGTAGTTTCCCACTTTTGCTTAATTGCTTTTGCAATATCGCGTCTCGCGTTTATTGAAGTATAGTTACTATCTAATGCAAAAATTACAGCCTCTTCCAAGCTGAAACTATATACTTTATTTTTCTGCGAAAAACCCATCTCGGAAATAAGTAAGAAACTGATAATTAAAAGATTTTTAGTCATTGGTTTGATGCTCTTTTATGATTTTTTTTAAAGTTGAAAGCCCTTTTTGAGTTACAATACCTCGTAGATGATATTCAAGATATTCCTCAGTTAAGTATTTAGCTGAAAATTTTTCAATAGGAAAAACAGCTTGATCTTTTATGCCAGTAATCCCTGTAAAATAAAGCCGTCCAATAAAATCTGGATTCAAATTACTTCTATAAAGCCCTTGTTCAATACCTTTTGAGATATTTTTTTTTGTACACTCCATCATTTTTTCAAATTGATTTTGATGTAGTTTTTTACTTATTTCAGGATAATACCTTTGTAATTGATATTGGGGCGAAGAGTCATCATCTTTAAGCTTGCGCATAATGAATTTTTTAATTTCGAACAATTCCTCAATAGGATCTTGATCAAGATTACAAATTTCATCAATGCCGCCTGTTATACTGTTCATAACACAAAAAGCACATTCTTTTACCAGCGCTGTTTTATTCTTAAAATGTGTATAAATGGTTTTTTTTGAAATTGCCATTTCTTGGGCAATTTCATCCATAGTAACACTTTTAAAACCAATCTTTAAAAATAGCTCAGTAGCCTTTTGAATAATCTTTTCTCTCATAATGGGGTGCAAATATAAAACCAGGGAACTTAGAAAACAATAAAAGTTCCCAAAGTTTACACCTTTAACACTTTATTAACAACAAGCCTAATTTCCTATTTAAATTGTGCGCTTTTGAATGGCTTGTTTTACCTTAGCCAAAATTTTTTAATTAATGGAAATTTTATCCAAATACAACACGGTACTTCAGCAACATCTTGAAAAAGCCGTTTCTCAAAAAGAACCATGCCAACTTTACGATCCTATAAAATATATTCTCTCTTTAGGTGGCAAAAGAGTTAGGCCAGCACTTACATTAATGGTCTGCGATTTTTTTGGAACAGACTTTAAAAAAGGAATTCATGCAGCTTTGGCGGTGGAGCTGTTTCATAATTTTTCGCTAATCCACGACGATATTATGGATAATGCGCCCTTGCGAAGAGGGAAAATAACCGTGCACGAAAAGTGGGATGTAAATACTGGAATACTCTCGGGTGATGCTATGCTAATTTTGGCCTATCAGTTTTTTGAAAATTATGAACCAAAAAAGTTTCAAGAGTTAGCAAGGCTATTCAGCGAAACTGCATTACAAGTTTGTGAAGGGCAACAGCACGATATGGATTTTGAAAGTCGAGACGATGTTTCATTAGAAGAATACATTAATATGATAGATCATAAAACTGCAGTTTTAGTAGGTGCAGCCATGAAAATGGGAGCTATCGTTGCCGAAACGTCTCAAATTGATAAAGATAAAATCTATCAATTTGGAAGAAATTTGGGTATTGCATTTCAACTACAAGACGATTATTTAGACGTATTCGGAAATCCTGAAACCTTCGGAAAACAAGTTGGAGGCGATATTATTTCGAATAAAAAAACCATTCTTTATTTATTGGGAATTGGTCAAGGCTCAAAAGCACAAGCGAAAGATTTGGAACAACTTTTCAGCATTAGTCCAAAAGATCCAATAGATAAAATAGCAACAGTAAAGGAAATTTTTATTAATTCTGGAGCTGCTGAAGCCACACACGTTGAGATAGAAAAATATAGCAATCTTGCTTATTCTGTTTTAGATAGAATAGCTATTTCCGAAGAAAAAAAGGAGCAACTTCGTGATTTTGGAAGGGCTTTGATGGAACGGAAAGTTTAAAAGTAAATTCGTGCAAATGGAGCAAGTGGACTTACATTGATACTTTTATTATCATCAAAAAGAACATCGTAACGAACGCCAAGGGTAAAATTATTGCTTCGAAAACCTGCACCTATAAATAGTGCGGGATACCAATAGTTTCGAGTTATATCGAGAACTCCAATATATTTAATTTTTCGGTTTACATTCAATTCTTCAAATTCTGCGGAAAGCTGAATTTGCGGTATTACATTGTAAAGTGCAAGTACGCTTCCACCCAAAATAGTTGCATTAGTATCGTTTTTAAAACTTGCGTATGTTCCGTTAAGAGCAACGGCAGTGGCAAATTGCTCGTTAAATTGATAAATGGCACTTGGTGCAAGTGTTCCGCTAAAATATCCATCTCCAAAACTTAGGCCAATACCACCGCCAAAACGAACGTGATCCCAAAGATTATCATGTTTTTCTTGGGCATATGATGAGCATAATCCTATAAAGAGCAAGAGTAAAAAAAAATACCAAAATGTATAAATCTAGCCTTTTCCATTATGAATACTTTATGAGTTTCAAGCTATAAATATATAAAATCAAGTCGGGTAGTTTTGGGTAAATTATGTATTTTTGTACCGTTTCATCAAAAAGACTCACTTGTATATTTAGTATGGATAAATTTTCCTTCTTAAACGCGGTTCACCCAGCTTATATCGCAGAACTTTACGAAAAATATTTACAATACCCAGACAGTGTTGAACCTAGTTGGAGAGCTTTTTTCCAAGGTTTTGACTTTGGTTCAGAAAATAGTGTGGAAGAATTCTTCGGAATTTCAAACGCTTCTGAAGCTCCTCAATATGCCGAAGGTGCTAACTGTGAAGATGTAGTAAAAGAGTTTCAGGTTGTAAAGCTTATAGATGGTTATAGAACCCGCGGGCATCTTTTCACAAAAACAAATCCTGTACGCGATCGACGTAAATACACACCAACGTTGGTTATTGAAAATTTTGGACTATCACAACACGACCTAAAAGCAAAATTTAGAGCAGGTGAAATTCTTGGATTAGCCGAAGCCACACTTGAAAAAATTATAAAGCATCTTGAAAGCATTTATTGCGATTCTATTGGTATTGAATATATGTACATCCGCAAGCCGGACGAAATTCAATGGATTCAAGATAAGCTAAATATAAACGACAATCAACCGAATTTTTCAACAGAACAAAAAACACACATTCTTAAAAAACTCAATGAAGCTGTAGCTTTTGAAAGTTTTCTTCATACAAAATACGTTGGTCAAAAGCGTTTTTCATTAGAAGGAGGTGAAAGCTTAATCCCTGCATTAGATACTTTAATTGAAAATGCTGCTGAAAAAGGCGTAGAAGATTTTGTAATGGGTATGGCTCACCGTGGGCGTTTAAGTACGTTGACGAATATCTTCGGAAAAAGCGCGAAAGATATTTTTAGCGAATTTGACGGAAAAGATTACGCACAGGATATTTTTGATGGCGATGTAAAATATCACTTAGGTTGGACTTCAAAACGCAAAACAAACTCTGGGAAAGAAATTAACCTGAATATTGCGCCAAACCCTTCGCACTTAGAGACGGTTGGTGCTGTGGTTGAAGGTATAGCAAGAGCTAAGCAAGACGATCACCATAAAGAAAATCCTAATAAAGTATTACCAATAATAGTTCACGGCGATGCAGCAATCGCAGGGCAAGGCATTGTGTATGAAATTGTGCAGATGGCGCAGTTAGATGGTTATAAAACACAGGGTACAATCCATATTGTGGTAAATAACCAGATAGGTTTTACTACTAATTATTTAGACGCACGCTCCTCAATCTATTGTACCGATGTGGCAAAAGTTACCCTTTCACCCATCCTCCACGTAAATGCAGATGATGTAGAAGCAGTGGTACACGCAATGAATTTTGCGCTAGATTTTAGAATGGAATATGGTCGTGACGTTTTTATAGATTTGTTGGGTTATAGAAAATATGGTCATAACGAAGGTGATGAACCTCGTTTTACGCAGCCAAAATTATACAAAGCGATTTCTAAGCACGAGAACCCAAGAGATATATATGCTGATAAGCTTATTGCTGAAGTCGTTATAGAAAAAGATTACGTTTCTAAGTTAGAAAAAGAATATAAAGACAAGCTAGAAGAAAATCTAGAAGATTCTAGAAAGGAAGACAAAACTACCATTACTCCATTTATGCAAGATGAATGGGAAGGTTACGACTATGCTGATGACGATCAGATGTTGGATGCGGTTGACACTACCTTTGAACTAGAGAAACTTGACGAAATAGCAGAAGTAATAACGAAGTTACCAAAGGATAAAAAATTTCTTAAAAAGATATCTAAGCTAATAGAGGCAAGGCATCAAATGTATTTTGAGGATAACAAGCTCGATTGGGCTATGGGCGAGCTGCTTGCTTACGGTTCTCTTTTAAAAGAAGGCCACGATGTGCGTATGAGTGGGCAAGACGTGGAGCGCGGAACATTCTCTCACCGTCACGCAGTTATAACTGTAGAAGATAGTGAAGAAGAAGTTGTGTTACTTAATCATTTAGATGGCGATCAAGGTGAGTTTTTTATCTATAACTCCTTGCTTTCAGAATATGGTGTTGTCGGTTTTGATTATGGTTATGCTATGGCAAGCCCGAATACTTTAACAATTTGGGAAGCACAGTTTGGTGATTTCAGTAATGGAGCGCAGATAATGATAGATCAATACATTTCTGCAGCCGAAGATAAATGGAAGCTTCAAAATGGTCTGGTAATGTTATTGCCGCATGGTTACGAGGGGCAAGGTGCGGAACACTCTTCTGCAAGAATGGAGCGTTATCTTCAACTTTGCACAACAGACAATATGTTTGTGGCAGATGTAACAACACCTGCAAACTTGTTTCACCTTTTAAGAAGACAACTAAAAGTAAACTATCGCAAACCGCTTATTGTTTTCACTCCTAAAAGTTTGCTACGCCATCCAAAAGTGGTATCAACCAAAGAAGAATTTGCAAACGGAACTTTCCAAATGCTCATTGATGATAACGAAGCCAAAGTTGCAAAAGTTAAAACATTGGTTTTTGTTACAGGTAAGTTCTACTACGATTTGCTTGAAAAGAGAGAAGATCTAAAGAGAGATGATGTTGCATTGGTCCGCATTGAGCAATTGTCCCCATTACCAATAGATGCGATTAAGAAAATTCTAAAAAAATATAAAAACGCAGGCGATGTGGTTTGGGCACAAGAAGAGCCTAGAAATATGGGTGTCTACTCTCACCTTATGATGCATTTTGAAGAAACTAGAAACTTTAGAGTTTGTAGTAGAAAGATGTACGCTGCTCCAGCTGCTGGAAGTGCAGTGCGCTCAAAAGCACGTCACGCAAAAGTACTTGAGAATGTTTTTGATAAGGATATGAAGTAAATTTTCTGCATCTTTATTGCAAAAAAAGCGAAAACAAGTTAAATTTAAAAGATTAATAAACGAAGGTTTATACTAAATAAAAATATTATGGCATTAGAAATGAAAGTCCCATCTCCGGGAGAATCCATAACCGAAGTTGAAATTGCTGAATGGTTGGTAAAAGATGGCGATTACGTAGAAAAAGACCAAGCGATTGCAGAGGTAGATAGCGACAAAGCAACCCTCGAACTTCCAGCAGAAGCTAGTGGAATAATTACTTTAAAAGCCGAAGAAGGTGATACGATTGTCGTTGGTGCGGTGGTTTGTGTTATAGATACAGATGCTAAAAAACCAGGTGGTGATTCTTCAGATAAAGATGACAAAAAAGACGAATCTAAAGAAGATAAGAAGGTAGAAGCCAAAAAAGAAACTCCTTCAAAACCCTCTACGCCTAACCAAGAGCAGGATAAGAAAACATACGCAACAGGTTCTCCTTCGCCAGCTGCCAAGAAAATTCTTAACGAGAAGGGAATGGCTTCAAAAGACGTAAAAGGTAGTGGTCGCGATGGTCGTATAACTAAAGATGATGCCTCAAAAGCTGCACCTTCAATGGGTAGCCCAGGAAAAGGTAGCCGTGGTAGTGAACGGAAAAAACTCTCTATGCTTCGTAGAAAAGTGGCAGAGCGTTTGGTTTCAGCAAAAAATGAAACCGCAATGCTTACTACTTTTAACGAGATTGATATGTCTGCAATTTTTGATTTGCGAACTCAATATAAAGTACAGTTTAAAGAAAAGCACGGTGTAGGTTTAGGTTTTATGTCCTTCTTCACCTTAGCCGTTGTACGCGCTTTAGAGCTTTACCCAGACGTAAATTCAATGATGGATGGCGATTATATGATAACTTATGATTTTAAAGATATCTCAATTGCAGTATCTGGGCCAAAAGGCTTAATGGTACCTGTAATTAGAAATGCTGAAAATCTTAGTTTTAGAGGTGTTGAGGATGAAGTAAAATGTTTAGCTATTAGAGCTCGCGATGGAAAAATCACAGTAGATGAAATGACTGGAGGTACCTTCACAATTTCTAACGGAGGTGTTTTTGGAAGTATGCTTTCCACACCAATTATAAACCCACCACAATCAGCGATTTTAGGAATGCACAATATAGTGGAACGCGCTATAGTTCGCGATGGGGGTATTGTTGTAGCACCGGTTATGTACGTTGCGCTTTCTTATGACCATAGAATTATTGATGGTCGTGAGTCCGTTGGTTTTTTGGTTGCTATAAAAGAAGCATTAGAAAGTCCTGAAGACCTTTTAATGGGTAATGACATTAAGAAAGCTTTGGAACTATAAGCTAATTGATTAGTTTCACTACGTTGTTGTGTATTCCCTTCTCTTTTCTTACGTAATGTA
>CAZFUX010000054.1:0-13316 GCA_964522085.1 uncultured Aequorivita sp. | reverse complement strand
AATTTAGGTAGTGAAATCTTGGATTCCCGAAAACCTAAATGGAGTGAGTATAATTGTTATTGCAAATAATAATTGTTACAAAGCCTTATTTAACAAAAAAACCATCGTCTTTTTCACAAAAAATTAGTAAACTTGGCATATCAAAATTTTAACACTTTGAAAAAACGATACTCCCTAGTTTTATTAATGCTGTTTTTAACGGCATTTTCTACACTTAAAGCACAGCAAAAAAACATAACCCTTGAAGAAATATGGAGCGGCACTTTCCGCACCCAAGGTCTTGACGTACTACGTTCCTTAAACAACGGAAAGGAATATGCAGTACTTAATTATGACAAGCAAAACAAAGCATCAACCGTAGATGTTTATGATTATAAAAGTGGCGAAAAAGTACGCACACTTTTAAACACCAATGATTTAAAGGGAATTGATTACATGATTTCTTATGAATTTAGTAAGGACGAATTTAAAATTCTTTTTACTACAGAATTGAAACAGATTTATCGTAGATCGTCTTTAGGAACTTATTATGTTTACGATATAAAAACTAAGGATTTCAACCTTGTTTCAACCAATAAAATACAAGAGCCAACTTTTAGTAATGACGGCAACAAAATTGCCTATGGTTTTGAAAACAATCTTTATGTGAAAGATTTAAATTTAAATGAAACTAAACAAATTACTGCAGATGGTAAAAAGAATACAATCATAAACGGTATTACTGATTGGGTTTACGAAGAAGAATTTGCCTTTGTACGCGCTTTTGAATGGAGCAAAAATGGTGATAAAATTGCCTACGTAAAATTTGATGAAACCGAAGTGTCACAATTCAATATGGATTTATATGGTAACGAGCTTTATCCTTCCGCAGATACCTTTAAATATCCAAAAGCAGGCGAAAAAAATTCAAAAGTATCTTTACAGTTATATGATCTTTCCAGTGGAAAAACTTCAGAAGTAAATCTTTCAAAATACAACAGTTATTACATTCCACGTTTGCTTTGGACGGAAGATAACAATCTACTGAGCGTTCAGCTTACAAATAGACATCAAAATACCCTCGATTTGGTTTTTGTAGATGCTTCAAACAATACTTCAAAATTAATTTTGGCTGAAAAGGACGCTGCGTATGTAGATGTTACCGACAACCTTACTTTTCTAAACAACAACAGTTTTTTCTGGACAAGCGAAAAAGATGGCTGGAATCATATTTATCAGTATGATAAGGATAGAAAACAGCTAAGCCAAGTAACCAAAGGCCCGTGGGAGGTTACGGAATACTACGGTTTCGATCAAAATACAGGTCGCGTGTATTACCAAAGTACTGAAAACGGAAGCATTAACCGTGATGTATATTCCATCTTGCCTTCAGGAAAAAATAAAGCGCGTTTAACTCAGCAAACGGGAACCAATGATGCCGATTTTAGTGCAGACTACACCTATTTTATTGGAACATTTTCAGATGCTAAAACGCCTTATGTTTTCACTTTAAATGAAGCCAAAACAGGCAAAGTGCTTCGTGAAATAAAGAATAACAACGATTTAAAAAGCCGATTGGCTTCCTATAAAATTTCGCCTAAAGAATATTCAACCATAAATATTAATGGTGAAGATCTTAATATGTATATGATTAAGCCGTTGAATTTTGATGCCTCAAAACAATATCCATTGTTTCTATATCAATATTCAGGACCTGGTTCACAAAATGTTTCTAACAAGTGGATGGGAACAAATGATTATTGGCACGAAATGTTGGTTAATGACCAAGATATTATAATAGCTTGTGTTGACGGTCGTGGGACAGGATATAAAGGTCGCGATTTTAAAAAAATGACCCAAAAAGAATTAGGTAAATATGAAGTAGAAGACCAAGTAGCAGTAGCCAAAAAACTGAGCGAATTGCCATACATAGATGCTAACCGAACAGGTATTTGGGGTTGGAGCTATGGCGGATTTATGTCTTCAAACGCATTGTTCCAAGCCCCAGATACTTTTGAAATGGCAATAGCCGTTGCTCCCGTAACAAGTTGGAGATTCTATGACAGTATTTACACAGAGCGTTATATGCAAACCCCGCAGGAAAATGCTTCGGGTTATGACGAAAATTCGCCAATGACGCACGTTGATGGCTTAAAAGGAAAATTTTTACTGGTTCACGGAAGTGCCGATGATAATGTACACGTTCAAAACAGTATGCGTTTAATTGAAGCTTTGGTGCAAGCCAACAAGCAATTTGATTGGCGCATTTATCCAGACAAAAACCACGGTATTTATGGCGGTAACACGCGTTTACACCTTTATACTTTAATGACCAATTATATTAAAAAGAATTTATAAAAAAATCAACACTAACCAATTAATTAATAATTCAAACTTATGTCAGAAGCACTTCAATATCAAAAGCAAAAAGAATTATTTGGCCATCCAGTAGGTCTTTATATTCTGTTTTTTACCGAAATGTGGGAACGTTTTTCCTATTATGGAATGCGTGCAATTTTAGTTCTTTATTTAGTAGCCGAAGCTTCTAGCGGTAACCCAGGTTTAGGTTGGACTAATGGTGATGCACTTTCTCTTTACGGAACTTATACTATGTTGGTTTACGTAGCTTCCATTCCAGGGGGTTGGATTGCAGATAAATTTTTAGGACAGAAACAGTCTGTACTAGTTGGTGGTATTTTACTTGTTTTAGGTCACGGAATTCTTTCAATAGAACAAATGTGGGCATTTTATACAGGTCTAGGGCTTATTATTGGTGGTGTAGGTATGTTAAAGCCAAATATTTCAACAATGGTTGGAGGGCTATACAAGGCTGGCGATATTAGAAGAGATAAAGGATTTACAATTTTTTACATAGGAATAAACGTTGGTGCATTTTTATCTAGTATAATTGTTGGTTATGTAGGAGAAACTTATGGATGGCATTACGGTTTTGGTCTTGCTGCAATAGGAATGTTATTGGGTTTAATACAATATGTGATAGGTCAAAAATATTTAAAATATGTAGGTAACAATAATAACAAATCAATGAATCCAGAAGAACAAGCGGCAATGAAAAGACCGCTATCTAAAATTGAAAAGGATAGAATGATTGTATTGTTTATTTCTTTCATTTTGGTAATTGTATTCTGGGGTGCTTTTGAACAAGCAGGAGGTTTGATGAATATTTATGCTTCAGAAAAAACCAATCGCTTATTAATGGGATGGGAAGTTCCAGCATCATGGTTTCAATCTTTGAATGCACTTTTTATTATTATTTTAGGGACTACTGTAGCTGGATTCTGGGCACATAGAAAATTGAAAGGAAAAATATCATCATCGCTTTTCAAAATGTGTATAGGATTAATAATAATGGGTGCTGGTTTCTTCTTTATGACGGGAGCTTCTGCTCAATACAACGCTGAAGGTTCTTCTGCTATGTATTGGTTGGTTGCCGCTTATTTATTCCATACAGTTGGTGAGTTATGTTTATCGCCTGTTGCACTTTCATACATTACCAAATTGGCTCCATTGAAGTACGCCTCATTAATGATGGGTGTTTATTTTGCAATGACTGGTTTTGGAAACAAACTTGCAGGACTTTTAGGTGAATCTGCTTCAGATTTAGGTGAATTAACTGTCTTTACTGGAATTGCTATTTTCTGTGTATTATTCGGATTTTTAGTATTATTAATTAGAAAAAAATTAGAAAACCTTACACACGGTGCAGAGGATAACGAGCACGAAATTCTTGACAACGAAGGATTTGAACTTGCAGATCCAGACCATAATAAAGGCAACTAATTTTTTAAAATACAATTTAACCAAAACATAAGCCGATGAATACTGATATAGAAAATCTGTTTAAAGACAAAGTTTTAGGGCATCCTGCGGGACTTTTTATCCTTTTCTTTACCGAAATGTGGGAGCGTTTTTCCTTTTACGGAATGCGTATTCTTTTAGTACTGTTTTTAACGGCACCGCTTTTAGATAGCAATCCAGGTTGGGATTGGCCAAGAGAGCACGCATTAGCACTAATTGGGACGTACGCTTCACTTTTGTACCTAACCCCGATTATTGGAGGTTGGGTTGCAGATAAAATCACAGGTTACCGTATGGCAGTCGTGATTGGTTGTGTTATCATGACCTTAGGCCATGCTTCTATGGCTTTGGAAACAACGTCTTCATTTTATTTAGGCCTTGCACTTTTAGTTATTGGTACAGGTTTCTTTAAGCCGAACATTACATCTATCATTTCTGAAATGTATAAAGGCAAAGAATCTAAAAAAGATGGTGCTTACACCATTTTTTATATGGGTGTAAATGCAGGGGCATTCTTCGGAATGATGCTATGTGGTTATTTGGCAGAAAATTATGGATGGTCTTGGGGCTTTGGTCTTGCTGGTATTTTTATGTTTTTGGGAATGCTTCAATTTCTATTAGCAGGTAAAATATTTGGTAATATTGGTGCGAAACCTTCCAAAATTCACGAGGTAGAAATTCCTCAAAACATAAATGAAGAAAGACCAGAACTACGTGAAGACGGAGTAGAAGTAGTACCAATAAAGTTGAATCCGTTCACGATGTTTGATTATGTTTTGATTGTATTATCTTCTGTAGGAGGTTTGCTATACCTTTTCAACGATCCGTTAGAAAAAATTTATGACACATCATTAGTGCCTTTTGAAATAGGAGGAATGAACGGCACCAATATTGTGGTACTTGCAGCTTTAGCAATGTTTTTAGTATTATTAGTTACTCGAATAGCACGTTATTTACCAATTGTAAGAGATAGATTAATTGCGGTTTCAATCTTTGGATTATTTACGGTTTTCTTTTTCGCTTTTTTTGAACAATCATTAGGCTCAATGACGCTTTTTGCGCAAGATTATACCAATAGAAGTTTAACTGGAGATTCTGCTATGATTTTTAAAATTGTAGATGCATTGCTAACCACTGTACCGTTAATAATCATTTCTTATGTAATCTTTCTTCTAGTTAAAAAGACACATGACAGAATAACATTATCTAACGTAGCACTTGTAATTGCCTTTATTGGTATTTGGGGATTGGTAATTTTTAGGTTAATGGATAAATTTACACAGACAGAATTAGAGGTAGATGCCACGTGGTTCGGAATTCTAAACTCATTCTTTATTATAACTCTTGCACCATTATTTTCAAAATGGTGGGAAAGTAAATACAATCCAAGCGCCGCTGTAAAATATGGAATCGGTCTAATACTTTTAGGACTAGGTTTTGCAATTCTTTCTTACGGAGCGTCAGATATTCCTCCGGGAGCGATGACTGCAAAAGTGAGTATGGTATTCCTTATTTTAGCGTATTTAATGCATACAATGGGAGAGCTTTGTCTTTCACCGCTAGGACTTTCTTACTTAAGTAAATTGGTGCCCGCGCGTATGATTGGGTTTATGTTTGGAGTTTGGTATCTTGCCATTGCAGTAGGACAAAAAGCTGCGAATACAATGGGTGGAATGATTGATAAAATTTCGGCAGAATACTCTATGGGAACATTCTTCTTAATATTTACGCTAATTCCAATCGCGGTTGGTATTGTTTCAATGTTGTTGAATCCTATTCTTAAAAAATTAATGCACGGTATTCGTTAATACACAATACATTATATTAAAAAAGCGTTCCTCTTTTATGGAACGCTTTTTGTTTTAGTTAAAACTATAAATATTTTAAAACTTTTTAGATGAAATACCTATTACTAGCACTATTCTTTGTCTTTTCTGCAGAAACCATTCAATCACAAGAAATTAACTGGATGACGATGAACGAAGCCATAGCAGCACAGAAAAAGAATCCTAAAAAGATTTTTATGGACGTTTACACCACTTGGTGCGGTCCTTGTAAAATGCTTGATAAAAATACATTTAGCGACAAAAGTGTTATTGAGTATGTAAATAAAAATTACTATGCCGTAAAGTTTAATGCTGAAGGTGCTGAAAGTGTAGACTATCAGGATTTTGTTTATACAAATCCAAATTACGATGCTAATAGAAAAGGGAGGAATTCACAGCATTTGTTTGTGCACGCTCTAAAAGTAAATGCCTATCCAACAGTAGTTTTCTTTAAGGATAACGGGGATATAATACAAGCTGTTTCGGGATACAGAACTCCACAACAATTGGAGATTTTTCTAAAAATGATACAAAACGACGATTATTTGAAGCTTACCACTGCGGAGGCTTGGGAGGATTATCAAAATAATTTTAAATACACCTTTTAGAATAGCATTTTCCGTTTCATATTCGGGCTATTCTATAGGGAAAGCTCCTTTTTTAGCTGTATGGTTAAAAGGGAGCTTTTTTAATTTGCAGGTTTCTTCCCAACGGGTTACATAGCTATAATAATTGCTGCCGTCTGCAATGATTTGTTTTGGATTTAAGCTATCTATAAGTCGGTTGAGGTTTACTTTGGGGCTGTTGGTAAGCAATAAAGTATGAATATTTTTTTGCTTCGGAATAATGCCTAAACTATCCAGAACTAAGATCTTTTTTTCTTTATATTGAAATACCAAAGGAAGCTTTCCTTGAGAATAAGTGTTAATATTTAGCGCACTTATAAAGGAATTTATAGGATATTCTTCAGAAATATTTTCAATTGAATCATTTTTGAAGATGGTTAGATTCCCCCCGTTTTTATAACCAAGTAATGTCTGTTTGTTTTTCTGAAAAACCACAAATTGATTCTTAGAATTACGGAAACTATCAAAAACATAGATTAATATAAATACTGAAACAGCTACTAATGAAACAACCAATTTGTGATAGTTTACTTTCTTTATAAATAACGCAAAAGCCACAATCAACAAATAGGTTCCAATCACTTTTAGTGTTGAAAAATGTATGCTTTTGAAAAGGAATTCATCCTGCACAGCAACCCAATGAATAAAACCATTTAAACCTTCAATTAAAAAGTTATAGCTTTCGCTTAGCCAATCTGGTAAGATTTCTAAAGTCGCCAAAATTACTATCAATATTCCGCCGCACATTAATAGTGTTAAAAAGGGTAAAACCACAATATTGGTCAGCAAAAACAATCCGGGAAACTGATGAAAATAATAAAGGCTTAGTGGTAAAACCCCAATTTGCGCACATACGGTAACTGCCACAATTGACGAAGTTCCCCGCACAATTCTATATTTTGAATAGCCAACTTTCTGAAAAACAGGAAGCAGCCAAACAATAAAAAAGACAGCCAAATAGCTCAACTGAAACCCAACCTGAAAAAGCCACAACGGATTAATAATAAGAAGCGTTAAGAATGATAGAAATAAGGTGTTTAAGGAATTTGTATCACGATTAAAAAGCTTTGCCAAAGCAAAAAAGCTAAACATCGTAACTGCACGAGTTACCGATGGCGACAAGCCCGAAAGTAGCGCAAAGCCCCAAAGAAATAAAACAATTAAAATGGAGTGGACAAGCGTACCGTATTTAAAGCGCGTTAGCGGTTTAAAAAAGAAAGCGAGTATAACATATAAAATCCCAACGTGAAGCCCTGAAACTGCTAAAATATGCACAGCTCCAGCCGCCGCATATTCATTATAAAGGTTTTTATCAATATCTTTCTTTTCGCCTAAAACTAGTGCTTGTATTATAGCACGTTCATTGGTTTTCAATTTTGTTTTTTGAAGTTTTTCAATAATATTTTTACGAACATTTTGCGCAATTCCCTTTAACGTCGCAGTACCGCGAGTAGTTTTTAAAATTTCATTTTCTGAAACACGTAATTGCCCATAAACTCCCGAAGATTTCATATAAGCGGAATAATCAAATTGATATGGATTTAATGGTTTAGGGATTTCAGAAATTGAACCATAAACCAACAATACATCATCTGCTAAAAGCGGTTGTTTTAGAGAATCTTTGGAAACATTCAGTAATATTTTGCCATCTGTCGGCACACTATTTATGGCGTTAACCTCACTAAAATATTTCAAATTAAAAGCATCAGGTTTAAGTGTTTGCGTTATTTTAATTTGAAACAGATTAACTTCTTCAGAAGAAACATAATGTGAATAATGTTTTGTTTGAAACTCTGGTAAGCGTATTTGATAGCTCACATAACCAACGAAAAAAAAGCAGCCATAAGTAGCAATCCCAAAGAAAACATTCTGAATTAATTGCTTACGGGCCAAAACCCATAAAACGGCAACTCCAAGAATAATAATAAAAATATAAGGAAATAGAAACGTGGAAATAGGAAAGAAGTGCGCAAGGAGAATACCCAGCACCAAAAAAATTGAAAACTTTACAATGGCAAAGTTTATAAACTTCATACTTTAGACTTTAAGTGAGACTTAAAATCAATTGGGGAGTATAAAGATAAAAGTATGAAATATCCTTACAAAATGCAAGAGGTTGCGATATGGATGAAATTTCAGGTTTAAATAACCCGACGAACCTCAACAAAGGCTTTCTTCCAATAAGCCTCATATAAAGAAGAAATAATAACTCCAGCACTTGTTGAAGCATGTATAAACATAATTTCGCCTTGGTTGTTTTCCACGACAATACCTACGTGGTTTATAGCATATTTTCTACTGGTTTTAAAGAAAACCAAATCACCTTCTTCAGCTTTTGAAAGTGATATTGGGAAACCTTGCTTTGCAATATCTCTTGAAATTCTAGGCATCGTAATATCTTCCTTCTCAAAAGCAACACAAACTAAACCAGAGCAATCCATGCCTTTATCGCTCATACCTCCATATTTGTAGCGTGTGCCTTGAAAGGTTTTAGCATAATCTATAATTTGACGCTTTATTGCTACTAATTTTTCTTCAGCATTTTCTAAAATTGTTTTTTCATCAGCTTCAGATATAATAATTGTATTGTTTTTATGGGTATTTGCTTTTTTGTAGGTTGTGGGTTTCTGGCTTTTACTAGTATTGGTATTAGAAATTCCAATAGTTTTTTTTGAAGCCCCACACGATACAAGAAATAGTGTAAAGAAAGAAAGAAATAGAATTTTTTTCATTATTTGGGGCTGTAGAATTATTCCTTAAAAGTAACTAAAATAGCTGTTATTCTTTAATTGCATTATAAATTAGTTTGGCGGTGTTTTCACTCGCGCCACGACCGCCTAGCATTTTTTCTAGGTCGTAATAATCTAAAAACATGGTAGCACGTTTGTAGGGGTCTAATATTTTGGTAAGCTCTTCTTTTAGTTTCTTGGTATTGAAATCTGCTTGAATAAGTTCGGTGACGGCTTCTTTATTCAGAATTAAATTTACTAATGAAATATAATCTAGTTTTATAACACGTTTTGCAATTTCATAGCTAATACGGTTACCTTTATAACAAACTACTTGTGGTATTTTAAAAAGTGCGGTTTCTAAAGTTGCGGTGCCTGAAGTTACCAAAGCAGCTTCAGAAATACTTAAAAGATCGTAGGTTTTGTTGGTCACAAAATGAACGTTTTTTGTGCTAAGAAAAGTTTCATAAAACGATTTTTCCTGACTTGGAGCTCCTGCAATTACAAATTGATAGTCTTTAAAATCTTTTGCTACGGAAATCATTATTTCTAGCATTTTTGTGATTTCCTGTTTTCGGCTTCCTGGAAGTAATGCTATGATTGGTCTTTCATCTAATCCATTTTCTTTTTTGAAGGTTTTAGGGTCAATTTGTTCTCTGTCGTAAATAGCGTCTATAAGCGGATGACCCACAAAATGTACAGGGTAATTGTGTTTCTTTTCGTAAAAATCTTTTTCAAACGGAAGAATTACGTACATTTCTTCTACATCTTGCTTTATGTCTTTAATGCGACCTTCCTTCCAAGCCCAGATTTGTGGTGAAATGTAGAAATGTGTTTTATACCCTTTTTGCTTTGCCCATTTAGCAATACGAAGGTTAAAGCCTGGGTAATCTATAAAAATGAGAACATCAGGATTGTAGTTTTCAATATCTTTTTTACAGAATTTTATGTTTTTAAGAATTGTCCCTAAATTCATAATCACTTCCGCAAAACCCATAAAAGCTAAATCGCGGTAATGTTTTACCTCAGTTCCGCCAACGGCCTTCATTAAATCGCCACCCCAAAAGCGGAAATCTGCTTGTGCATCTTCCTTTTGTAGTGCTTTCATTAAATTGGCTGCGTGCAAATCTCCAGATGCTTCGCCTGCTATGAGGTAGTATTTCATTCTTAAAAGTTATGCGTTATGAGTTAAAAGCTATCGCGTTTTTAAACTTGAAAATTTTAAATCCGAAACTATTTTATTACATTCTGTATCAATATATCAAAAAACTCCGTGAGTGTCAAATCTGCTTCACGTGCTTGTTTAGGTATAATGCTTTCTGCAGAAAGTCCTGGGTTTGTATTTATTTCTAAGAAAAATGGCTTTCCGTTTTCAATTATGAACTCACTACGGGTTATGCCTTTCATATTTAATAATTTGTATATTCGAATGGCTTCTTTTTTAACCATTTCGGTTTCTTGTTCTGAAATTCTTGCTGGGGTTATCTCTTGCGATTTTCCAAGATATTTAGCTTCGTAATCAAAGAATTCGTTTTCTGAAACTATTTCAGTAACTGCAAGCGCAATTATTTCTTCGCCATTGTTATAAACTCCTACGGAAACCTCAACGCCCACTAGTGCGGTTTCAATTATTATTTCTGTGTCTTCCGTAAAAGCATTTTCAATGGCTGGCATTATAGCTGCCATTTCGTTTACTTTGCTTATCCCAAAACTAGATCCAGAACGGTTTGGTTTTACAAAACATGGCAAGCCAGTAATCTTTACAATTTCTTCTACATTAATTTCGGTGCCTTTATTTACATAATATGAATTTGCACAGCGAACGCCAAAATTCTTTAAAACCGAAAGACAATCGCGTTTGTTAAAGCTAAGTGCAGCTTGATAATAATCTGTACTAGTATGCGGAATACCTAATAATTCCCAGTAAGCCTGTAAATAGCCATCTTCACCAGGTGTGCCATGAATAGTATTAAAAATAGCATCTGGTTTTATGGTTTCAGAGCCATTTTTTAAACTAAAATCTGCTTTGTTTAAAGGATATTTTGTGCCATTATCAGCAACATAATACCAACCCTCTTTTAAAATATGAACGGGGTACACTTCATATTTACTTTTATCGAGAGCGTTGCATACCATGCCACCGCTGTTAAGTGAAATTTTGAATTCGCTAGAATAACCTCCCATCGCAACAGCTATATGTTTTTTTGCCATACCAAATTATTAAATACTACGTTTACAAAAGTATTAAAAAGTTACGGTTATCCGTTATCAGTTATCTATTGTAATGAATTTCGATTTCAGTTTCAGTTTCGATTTCGGTTTCGGTTTCATCAAAAGGTACTACCTTTGGCTTTTTGTATTTTAGTGCATTAACAAATAAACGTATGACATTTTTCAAGTTCGTTTTTACCAAAACATTTTTAAAGCAACTATTGTTAGCAATTGTGGCTTTGCTTGTCCTCGTATTTATAATGTTATGGTGGCTTAAGTTTACCACCAATCATAATGAAACAATTGAAGTTCCAAACCTCGCAAAAATGTCTTTAGATAAAGTTGAAGAAAAGTTGGAGGAGCTAGATCTTAGGTATGAAATTTTAGATTCAGCAAACTACAACCCAGATTATCCAAAGTATTCTGTGATAGAGCAGATACCAAAACCAGGTAAGTTTGTAAAAGAAAACCGAAAGCTTTATTTAAACCTAAACCCTTCAGGTTTTAGAAAGATTGAAGTTCCTGATGTTTTAGGACGTACACGTCGCCAAGCAGAACCCACGCTTTTGGCAATGGGTTTTAAAATTGGTAAAATAAGCCACAGACCGGATATTAGTGATAATGTATTAGAAATGCGTTACAATGGCGAAAAGCTAGATCCGGGAACACCGCTTCAAAAAACTTCGGTAATTGATCTAATTGTTGGCGATCAATCACTTAATAAAATTCATTCTGAAGAAAATTCTTCCGAAGAAAACCAAGAAACGCCAATTGAAAATGAAGAAGAAAACAATGGCGAATTTTAACGAAGAAGAAATAGACGATACAAGCGGTAGCGATGATCTTTACGAACATTACCGTTTTAAGGCAGACAAAGGGCAAAACCCACTTAGGGTAGATAAATACCTGATGAACCTTATTGAAAAAGCCACGCGCAATAAAATTCAAAAAGCTGCAACTGCGGGTAATATTTATGTAAATGATGTTCCTGTAAAATCTAACTACAAAGTAAAAGGAGGCGATGTTATAACTGTAATGTTTGAGCATCCGCCTTATGAGTTTCTGTTAGTTCCAGAGAATATTCCTATTGACATTGTTTATGAAGACGATGCCGTTCTAGTAGTAAATAAATCTCCGGGAATGGTAGTACATCCTGGCCACGGAAATTATAGCGGTACGCTAATAAATGCATTAACCTATCATTTTGAAAATCTACCAAACAACTCCAGCAATCGCCCTGGATTGGTTCATAGAATAGATAAAGACACTAGTGGTCTTTTAGTAGTTGCAAAAACTGAAGAAGCAATGACGCATCTATGCAAACAGTTTTTTGACAAAAGCACAGAGCGCGAATATGTAGCAATAGCTTGGGGCAATATGGAAGAAGAAGATGGAATCATTGAGGGTAATATAGGGCGTCATCCTAAAAACCGACTGCAAAATACCGTTTATGAAAACGATGAAGAAGAAAAAGGAAAACCAGCCGTAACCCATTACAAAGTTTTGGAAAGGCTTGGTTACGTAACCTTCGTTTCTTGTCGTTTAGAAACAGGCCGCACCCACCAAATTAGAGTGCATATGAAGTATATAGGGCACACACTTTTCAACGATGAACGTTACGGAGGCGAAAGAATACTGAAAGGAACTACATTTAGTAAATACAAACAGTTTGTAGATAACTGTTTTAAGGTATTGCCACGCCAAGCGTTACATGCACGTACTTTAGGTTTTGTGCATCCTGTTACAAATAAATTTATGCGTTTTGAATGCCCTATACCTGAAGATATGGAAGCATGTTTGGACAAATGGCGAAATTATTCGCAACATGCTATTGAATGATTAGGGTGGCTTCGACTCCACTCAGCCACCGTTCCCGGTCATTAAGCGGAGCCGAAATGACATCTGCTAAAGATTATTTGTTTTTATAATGCGAAGCATTTTTACATGCAGCTAGATCGGGTAGAAGATTCGTTTTTCCACAGATTAAAGCCTCTTTTTTCTTTCTACTCCATCCTTGTATTTGTTTCTCTCTGTAAAACGCATCATCTATTCGAGAAAATTCTTCGAAATAAACTTTTTGACTTAGGCACTTAGCTACTAATGTTTTTAATCAGGCAAGGTTTGCT
>CAZFUX010000053.1:8245-13420 GCA_964522085.1 uncultured Aequorivita sp. | reverse complement strand
CTCCTGGCAAATCTTTTACCCTTCCACCTCTAACCAATACTATCGAGTGCTCTTGGAGATTGTGACCTTCGCCTGGGATGTATGCGTTTACTTCCTTACCATTTGTTAACCTAACCCTTGCTACTTTACGCATAGCAGAGTTTGGTTTTTTAGGTGTAGTCGTATATACACGCGTACAAACACCACGACGTTGTGGGCACGAATCCAAAGCAACCGATTTACTCTTCTTGGTTATTTTGGTTCTTCCTTTACGTACTAATTGTGAAATTGTTGGCATATAAAATATGTATTATTACTGTTTAAAAATAAAACACCCCTATTTTTAGGGGATGCAAATGTAGAATTTTTTTTCCGTTAATCAAACCATACTGAATTAATTTTCAACATACTTTCAATATTTTTTTATTTTGAATATGAAATGGCAACTTGAAACGTTAGTTTTACAAAGCAAATTTTATCCTTTTTGAAAAGATTTCCATACATTTTTATTTACCTTAATATATACACCTGTTTTTTCTTCGGAATTAATGCACAGGAACTAACGCTATCCATTAAAGTAGAAAAAACAATTTCTGAAGGAATAAAAGATTCACTTAAAATGAAGACTTCTTTTCAAGATTTTGCTTCGCTTAAAAAAGAAACTGATACCATTTTTTTGAAATTTCAGCGAATGGGGTTTATAGAAAGTGAATTGCTTCAACTTCAAAAAGAAAACGACAGCAGCTATGTTGCAAACTTTTTTCTCGGAAAAAAATTTAGCGAACTAACCGTCTTTTATTCCGAAGAAAATTTCAGTAGAAAAGAATTACAGCGAGTTGCTTCTAAAATTACTGATTCATCCTTTATACTTTCTTTTGAAAATATTCCTGCTTCATTAAGAAAACTAACTTCCATTAGAAACCAAAAAGGAAATGCTTTTGCACGAGTAAGATTAACGGAATTTGAAAAAGACGAAAACAATAACTTATCCGCAACCTTATTTTTAGATAATGGCAACATTCGTACAATAGACTCTATCGCTATAAAAGGATATGAAAAATTTCCGCGCTCATTTTTAAAACATTATGCCGGAATTAGGAAGGGCAAAATATTCAACCAAAAACAATTGGTGGAAAAGAACAAAAATTTGAACAGCTTAGGGTTTGCATCTGCCATTAAACCTCCTGAGGCGCTTTTCAGAAAAGATTCAACAACCGTATATTTTTATTTGGAAAAACAAAATAATAACCTTTTTGATGGAATTTTAGGATTTTCTACAGATGAAGAAACACAAAAACTAACTTTTAACGGTTATCTTAATCTGGAACTAAACAACAATCTTAATTACGGGGAGCAATTGTTGTTAAATTATAAAGCAGACGGGCAAGAACAGGTAAATTTTAGAGTGAAGGCAACATTGCCGTATTTATTTAAAACGCCATTTGGACTAAGTGGCGAACTTAAGATTTTTAAAAGAGACAGCACTTTTATAACAACCGAGCAGCAACTGCGAACAACCTATCAAATTAACCCTAAATCAAACTTATACATAGGTTACAAAAATTATGACTCAAGCAATCTTTTAGATATTGCGATAGCAGGAAATCTGGTTGAGGACTTTAAATCGAAATTTTTTATTGCAGGAGCAACGTATCTGAAAACTCAAAACAAAAAAATATTCCCTATTAAAACTGTCTTTTCCTTTGACGGTGGCTTTGGCTCTCGTAAAAGAGAAGGCGATAGTGAAGATCAAGTTCGTATAGAACTAGTAATCAGCAATATTTTTAACCTCAATTATAGAAATTCATTTTTTATGCAAAATGCAACAAGTATTCTTTTTAGTGAAAATTACTTAACCAATGAACTCTTCCGTTTTGGAGGCATCAATAGTATTCGAGGTTTTAATGAGAATAGTATAGACGCATCTCTTTTTTCGGTAATTAATACAGAATATAGATATCAATTTAATGAAGGCGTATACTTACACAGCATTATAGATGTTGCCTATTTTGAAAATGAAACACTTTCTCTAAAACAAAACCTATATAGCTTTGGGATTGGCACAGGACTTAATACTAAAGCTGGTCTATTTAGATTTAATGTGGCAAATGGAAACACGCAAAACCAAGATTTTAGTTTTTCTAATACAAAAATACATATCAGTGTATCTTCAAAATTTTAATATTTCCCTTGTAAAAGCTGATGATGCCAAAGAAATCTTAAAAATTGGGAGCAAATAGTTGTGTAATTAACTTTTTATTGTGATTTTTGCCTTTGGCTAATTCAAATAATTTATAAATATGAGAACAAAGTTTAGTGGAATCTTAACACTAGTATTAGTGTTAGTTGTGCAACTTACCTTCGCACAGCAGAAAACAATCACAGGTACAGTGACGGACGATACAGGTCTGCCATTGCCCGGTGCAAACGTTATAATTAAAGGAACAAGTTCCGGAACACAATCAGATTTTGATGGTAATTACACCATCTCTGCTAATGTGGGACAGACACTTACTTATAGTTATGTAGGTTTTGACACCAAAGAAATTAAAGTAGGAGCTCAAAACTCAATAAATGTAACATTGAATCCAGGGGCTTCCTTGGAAGAAGTTGTTGTTACTGGGTATTCTACACGAAACCAAACAGTACAAACATCTGCGGTTGTGTCTATTTCGGCAGCAGAATTGTCTGAAATGGCACCAACTACCAGTATAGATAATATGCTGCAAGGTAAGGCTGCAGGTGTACAAGTAACTGCCGCAAACGGTAAGCCAGGGCAAGGAGCCTTCGTACGTATTCGTGGTACAGGTTCATTAACTCCTGGAGCATCATCACCATTATATATAGTGGATGGAGCAACAATCCGTGAGGAAGACCTTGGACAAATTGCAAATGAGGATATAGAGAACATTACTGTTCTTAAGGATGCAGCAACTACTGCTCGTTATGGATCTCGTGGAGCGAATGGTGTTGTAGTAATTACAACAAAAAATGGTAATAGAAACAAAGAGGCTAAAGTAAGATTTAGCTCAAGATACGGAGTTTCATCAAAGATTAACCAAGGATTTGAGATAATGGATATTAATCAAAAACTTCAATTTGAAGCAGAGATGTATGCATTAGGTCTTGGAACAGCAGGTTTACCAGGTGTTTCTACAGAACCAGGTAGCCCAGAACGTCAAGAATTAATTGACGGAGCAGCAGACTGGCAAGACTTAGGTTTTAAAGAGGGTATTATTTCTAGTAATACAGCATCTGTTTCTGGTGGGTCAGAAAATGTAGATTACTTTTTCTCCGTTGGTAATGACAAAAATACTGGTATCATAGCTAATTTGAATGGGTTTGAAAGAACTAACTCACGTTTAAATGTGAATTTTGATGCTAAAGAATGGCTAAGTCTTGGAGTAAATGTAGGATACTCTCGCTCAGTTAGTGATGAGCCTAGAGATAGGAACAACTCTCAAAACCTCTTTAGATTTTTATATGACGTAAACCCATACGAACCATTATATACGTATGACGCTGACGGAAACCAAATATTTAACCAATATGGTGATCCAGTATATAACCCAACCAACACAACTTTTGCTGGTACAGGATCTATCTTAACAGAACCGTCTACAAATACTTATAATAATTTTTTAGCAAGTGCGGATGCACGTGTAAGGTTTTCTAAAAACTGGAGCTATTCATTTAGATACTCTTTAACATCTAACAATCGTAGAAGAGATAGTTATTCTCTTCCAGGTGGGGTTTTACAAATTGCAATTGGAAATGCTGATTTTGACGGAAACAAATTAGACACAGAAACTTATCGTACGGATATTACTGTTAGTAATAATCTTAACTATAACCTAAATACAAACAATCATAATTTGAACGTTTTAGGGCTATATGAATACAACATCAATTCATATAGAAACATTGTAGCTAGAAGTATTGGGTTTCCTACTCCAGTACTATCTACACAAGTAAACGCTTCGCAGATTAATGCGGCTTCAACATCTGCATCTAAATTAGCATTAGTTTCTTATGGTTTGTTTGCAGATTATGACTACCAAGAAAAATATTTGGCTTCAGCATCAGCTAGATACGATGCTTCATCTAACTTTGGAGCTGAAAACCAATACGGTTTGTTTTACAGCTTTAGTGCAGGATGGAATGTAGCTAAAGAAGACTTCTTTAATGTGGACTGGGTTAACGATTTAAAACTTAGAGGTGCGTATGGTACTGTAGGCAATAGAGATGGTATTAACAGATACGCCTCCCAAGGTACTGTAAGTTATGCCAATACATATCCTGGAGGACCTGCTTCTACACCTGCAAATATTGCTAACCCCGATCTTAAGTGGGAGACTACAATTACATCAAACGTAGGTTTAGAATTCAATTTATTTAATAAACGTGTAAGAGGTGTTGCAGATTATTTTGTTAGAAAAACAGAAGATTTATTATTCCAAATACCAAGAGCCGACGAATCTGGTATAGCCTTTGTAACAGGTAATTTAGGATCAATACAAAACAGTGGTTTAGAACTTTCTATACAAGCTGATGTATTTAGGTCTTCAGATTTTACTTGGACTTTAGGTGGTAATATCATCTTCTTAGATACAGAAATTTTAGAACTTCCTGAAGGTAATGATTTAGCTCCTGATACTGCATACAACATTTTATATAGAGAAGGCTCTAAAATTAATGAGCACTATTTAGTACGTTATGCTGGTGTTGATCCTGCTAATGGAAGACCTCAATACTATAAAGCTGATGGTACAATAGTTTATGCAGAGGATATTAATGGAGATACTGACCGTGTTCTACAAGGAAAATCAACAATTGCAGACAAAGAAGGTGGTTTCTTTTCAACTATTAAATACAAAGGGTTTGGTTTAAAAACTGATTTTGTTTTCAAATCTGGTAATTGGATTAATAACTTTGTTAGGTCTAACTTAAATTCTGATGGAGCCTTAACCGATAATCAAGGGGTGTCAGCATTTAACTATTGGCAACAACCTGGTGATACTAATGTACAACCAGATCCGAGAACTACTGCTAATGGCGAAAATGACATTAACTCGGATAGATTTCTTGAAAAAGGTGATTACATACGTCTACGTAACGTAACGTTATCGTATGATTTACCAAAGAAATTTATGGATAAATTACCATTTAATAGTTTTAGAGTATACTTACAAGGAC
>CAZFUX010000053.1:0-8145 GCA_964522085.1 uncultured Aequorivita sp. | reverse complement strand
AAGAAATTTATGGATAAATTACCATTTAATAGTTTTAGAGTATACTTACAAGGACAGAATTTACTAACTTTTACAGATTTCTATGGAGATCCTGAAGTTGGTTTATCATCTGGTGAAACTATTTCTTTTGCTGATTCTACTGCTCCTGGAGAAGCAACTTTATACAGTTATCCAAACACTAAATCTATTCAATTAGGTTTAGACGTAAGTTTCTAATTTTAAAAAAAAATAAGATGAAAAATATATTTAAAAAAATAATAGCAGGTGTCTTCGTTTTAGGAGCTTTGGCATCCTGTGAAAGCAATTTAGATCAAACACCGTATGATTCTTTATCAATAGATAATGCGTATACGTCTGTACAAGATTTTGAAAATGCCGTTAGAGGTGTTTACCAAGGATTAATTTCTGTACCCGATGATATAAACCCACTTAATACTACGGGAATGTACGGTTACATTGGTAGCGGTTCTATGTTAAGTGCTCCAGATGTACTTTCAGACAACGTAACCATTTCACAAAATGGTCGTTTTACAGCGAAGACATTACACGATTGGGATTATAATGGAAATTCAACGGTTTCAAAGATATATGATAATGCTTATACCGTTATTTATAGAGCGAATTTAATGATAGAAAATGCCGTTAATCTTTCCGATGATGTTGCAGAAAAAAGCAATCTAATTGCTGAGGCAAAAGCACTTAGAGCATTAGCTCATCTAAATATTGTAACCTACTTTGGTAAAATACCAACACAATCTGCAGATGCTAATGGAAGTTTGGGCGTAGCATATGTAACTATCTCAGATCAATTTCAAAAACCTGCTAGAAATACAGTAGGAGAGGTTTATGATTTTATTGTTGCAGATTTAATGGATGCAGCAGCAGATGTTAATAACACTAATGGAACAGGAAGAATGGGCAAAGATGCTGTTAATATATTGCTATCGCGTGTATATTTATATATGGGTCAATGGCAAAAAGCAGCAGATGCAGCCGCATTGGTTAACACTGCTATAGCACCAAGAGCAACCTTCCCTGATATTTGGGACGATACAAGCACCGCAGGACTTGTTTTTTCTATTCCAAATACGGCGACTACAACAAATAATCCTATTGGAGTTAGTTGGTCACAAGGAACTAAAGCAGCTATTACAAATGAATATGTTGCATCGTTTGAATTAGTAAATCTATTTGCAGCCGATGATATTAGAAGTGAGGCCTATATATTTACGGGAGCATCACAAGGTGTACAATACAATTCAATTCGAAAGTTATTTGGTAAACAAGGAACTTCATCTCAATTAAGTAATGGTGTTGTAGATTATAAAATATTAAGAGCTGCAGAAGCAGCACTTAATCTAGCAGAGGCACAATACAACTTAGGTAACGAAGGTGCTGCACTTACTGCATTAGACGCTTTAAGAACAAAACGATACACTTCGCCACCTAGTGGTGAAACTGGTATTGCCTTGCGTGATGCTATCCGTTTAGAAAGAAGATTAGAGTTAGCTTTTGAGTATCAAAGATTTTTTGATCTTAAGAGATGGGGAGAATCAGTTGAAAGAGAGAATTTTGGTGATATAAAAGATGGAAGTGGAACACCTTCTGAAGATTTAGTACTCCCAGCTGGAAGTAACTTATTTCAATTGCCGTTCTCTCAATCTGCAATTGATAAAAATCCGAACTTAGTTCAGAATGCAGGATATTAATAATCTTAAAAATGAAAAAAATGAAAAATTTTAGAATAATATATTTGATAGGATTAATAACTATCCTATTTTCTGCCTGTGAGACTTACGATGAGTACGCAGTTGAAAGAGATACAGTAGCTGGTTTTTCCAAAAAGAGTAATAACATAAACAATGTTCCAACAGGTACAGGTAACGTAAAAAGTATTGAAGTAGCTCTTTTTGTATCTGATGTCTCTAATGTGGATAGACAGTTTAATATTGTTAAAGTTCCAACAATTTTGGACTTAACTACTATACCCCCTCAAGTAGAAACTAATCCAGAAAATTATAGTTTTGATTCAACTGTAACTATTCCTGCTAACTCCCGTACAGGCGTAATCACGGTTTCTGGAACTAATATTTCTATGGTGAATAAAAAAGAATACTTCTCACTTGGTGTTGAAGGATCAGAAAATGTAATTTCTGGGAGCCTAACCACTATTAGGCTTAAACGATAAATTTTAAGTCCAATACATATATTACCTAAGCACCCCTTAAAATTTTAAGGGGTGCTTTTTTATAAATATAGTTCCATTCTACATACCTTTGAGAATTAATTAAATACTTTTTAAAAGCCTTCCCTTTAAACCATGAGCGACAAAACAAACACCATCTTCGGAATATACCCTGTAAAGGAAGCACTAAAATCTAATGTGGTTTTTGATAAGGTATTTATCCAAAAAGGTATAGACAGTGATAAAATTGAAGGTCTTATTAAAGATCTTGAAAAAGCAAACGTTACTATTAACATAGTTCCTTTTGAGAAACTAGATAGACTTACAAAAGGTAATCACCAAGGTATTGTGGCAGTAACCTCTCCGGTGGCTTTTCATAGTTTGGAAAATGTAGTAGAAAAAGCTTTAGAAAGTGATAAAGCTCCTCTATTTTTAATCTTAGATCAAATAACAGATGTAAGAAATTTTGGCGCAATTATTCGAACTGCTGAATGCACGGGCGTCAATGCAATAATTATTCAAAAATCTGGTGGTGCTCCTGTTTCTGGAGATACTGTGAAAACATCTGCTGGTGCAATTTTCAAAATACCCATTTGTAAAGTAGATCATATTAAAGATGCTATTTTTTATCTACAAGGATCAGGAATTACAACAGTAGCGGCAACTGAAAAAACAAATTCAGAAATTTATTCTATAGATTTAAAAACACCATTGGCAATTATTATGGGCTCTGAAAGCAAGGGTGTCTCAAAGTCCGTTCTTGGCCTTGTAAACCAACGTGCTTCCCTTCCATTGCTTGGTGAGATTAATTCCCTAAATGTTTCGGTAGCTTGTGGGGCGTTTTTATATGAAGTTCTACGCCAAAGGAGACAGTAATTCTACTCACTTTTCTTTTCTGAATTACTTCTATAACTATACCTGACAGTTACACCTTTCAATGTTTGATCGTCAGTTCTATTCTCAGGTATATCCGTTAGAACTTCTACAGATAAGTCCTTAGGTAGTTCTTTCAGTAATTCAATAAAATTTCCCTTTTCATCGAATTGTTTTAAAAAGGGGTCCTCGTTTGGATTGTAATCTTCACGTTCCCAAGCATACTTTTTATTTTCAACAGGATTCTCCTTAAATAAAAAAGCAAAAAGCAATCCAATAAAAAACCCAGATAAATGTCCTTCCCAAGAAATCTCAGGGTTTACGGGAAATACATACCACAGCAGTCCTCCGTAAAGAAAAGCTACCGCCAATGCCAAAGCAGTAAGTTGAAACTGCTTTGAAAAAACTCCTTTGAAAAATAAAAAAGCCGCTAACATATAAACTACACCACTTGCACCAATATGCAACGATGGCCTACCAATTAACCAAGTAGCAATACCAGTTAAAAACAAACCATAAATTAAAACTTTCCACCGAATGTTTCGGTAGAAATAGAAAAGTGCAGAAGTAAGTACAAATAAAGGGACGGAATTATTAAAAAGATGTTTCAAGCTTTCATGAATAAAAGGACTGAAAAAAATACCGCGTAAGCCTTCCAATTTCCTAGGATAAACTCCAAAATAATTAAAATTAAAACCAAAACGTGTTTCAATCCAAAAAACAATCCATAGCACCAAAACAAATAGTAATGGATAGCCAAAAACTTCGGGTGTAAATTTTAGTTGGTTTGAACTGGACATACTTTTAAGATTACAAAAAACAATCCCTAAATCAAATTTATGATAAATTGTCAGTGAAACCGATATTTTAAAATTGTAATTTTGAAAACTATGAATGCACCACTCGCCGAACGTATACGCCCCAAAACTTTAGAAGGTTATTTAAGCCAGCAACATTTGGTAGGGCCAAAAGGCGCGTTAACTTCACAATTAAGCACTGGTATGCTTCCGTCCATAATTCTATGGGGGCCACCAGGAACTGGTAAAACCACGCTTGCAAATATTATTGCCAATGAAAGCGGTAGACCTTTTTATTCGCTTAGCGCCGTAGATAGCGGAGTTGCTGCAGTAAGGGAAGTTATTGAAAAAGCAAAAAAGAGTGACAATCTATTTTCAACTAAAAATCCCATTCTTTTTATTGATGAAATTCATCGCTTTAGTAAATCGCAACAGGATTCACTTTTGGGTGCTGTTGAAAAAGGTTGGATTACCCTAATTGGCGCAACTACAGAAAATCCGAGTTTTGAGGTTATTCCCGCACTCTTATCACGTTGTCAGGTTTATGTTTTAGAATCTTTTAGTCGTGAAGATATGGACGCATTGCTTAAAAGAGCTTTAAAAGAAGATGAAATCCTTTCAAAGAAAAAGGTGAAACTAAAAGAAACCGAAGCGTTAATAAGACTTTCTGGCGGTGATGCTCGTAAGCTTTTAAATATTTTGGAGTTGGTAGTCCTTTCTGAAAAAGAAGAAAAAATTACAATCACCAACGATCTTGTAATGCAAAAAGCACAAAAAAATACAGTGCTTTATGACAAAACCGGTGAGCAACACTACGATATTATATCAGCATTCATAAAATCTATACGCGGAAGCGATCCGAATGGTGCAGTTTATTGGCTAGCAAGAATGATTGAGGGCGGCGAAGACATAAAATTTATTGCAAGACGCATGGTTATTTTGGCTTCTGAAGATATCGGAATGGCAAATCCAAATGCTCTTCTCCTTGCAAATAGCACCTTTCAGACTGTAAATACCATTGGCTATCCCGAAGCTCGAATTATTTTGAGCCAATGTGCAATTTATTTGGCAACTTCGGCTAAAAGCAATGCGTCTTATAAAGCCATTGGCGAAGCACAACAACTCGTTAGACAAACAGGCGACCTATCTGTGCCTCTATCTATAAGAAATGCTCCAACGAAGCTTATGAAGCAATTGGGTTATGGAAAGGAATACGAATATGCCCATAATTACGAAGGTAATTTTGTACCACACGAATTTTTGCCTGAAAAAATTAAAGGAACTACATTTTATAAACCTGGAAACAATCCAAAAGAAAATTCTCTTAAAACCTATTTAAAGCAGCTTTGGAAGAATAAATATGAATTTTAATCTATTGATTTATAGACTTTTGAAACACCACCTTCTTTAACACTAAGGTTTCCAGAAGGATCAAAAGAAGCATCCGCTACATTTCCAGAGGTATCCATATATTTAACTAGGTTATCCATTACTATTATTTTTCCTTTTAAAAGAAACCCATCCGCGGTACTAGAAGATTCTTCATATAAAGAATAACCTTCTGTGGTTTTACGAAGAAGATATGTTTTTCCTGAATTTGAATAGTTTGAAAATTTTGCATCTGGCAGTAATATACCTGAAACTCTAGAAACTTTTGGCTTTGTAAGCTCCTGCATTTCTATATACTGTTTTTTTTCATTAGAACTAGTGGTGGTATTAGACAATAGAACCACCTCTTTTTGATTAACCTTTAAAGCAGTTACACTGTTAAATGCCTTCCGAAGCGCGTCTTGATAGGACTTATCATATTCTTTATACTTACTTTTTCCTTCTTGCCCTCTAAAAACTTCTTTATCGTTGCAATCTTTTAAAACAACTTGAAGCTTTGTTCCAAATATTGTTTTTAATTCTTCCACATTTGCATACAACCCATCACAACGGTTTGCTTTGGGCGCAGCTTCAGCCATAAAGGCATTGAAACCATTTTTTTCAAAATAAAATTGGGTCATAGAATTAATTTGATACTGGTCCTGCCTTTTTAAAAAATCAAATTGTTCGGGTACGACTACATAACTGTAATCACTTAAATTTGAATTTTGTGAAAAAGTATTTGTCGCCAATAATAAAGCAAAGGAAAGCAATAAAAATCGTGTCATTATTCGTCTATTATAATATTAAAGCCTATCTGTAAAGATACACTTTTTGCTTTTGTCAAATTGCTATATTGTATTAGGTTATCTGCTGCCATATAAAAATTCACACTCCCAATATTTACTGAAACTCCTAATCCAACATTTGAAAAAGAATACGAATCTACTGTATAAGTAGCTTTTGCAGAAAGATAACCTGTTAATCTTCTATGATAATAAAGTGTTCCAGCCATTTGTGGTCCCTTAGGCCTGAATATGGAATAGAACTGAAAACCAACGTTTTGTTTATGTAATTTTTCACCACCCATATTTAAACAATCACAATCACCAGAAGCATTAAATCTTCCAAAGCCAAAGTTTAGACCAGCATTTAACTTCGCGGGTCTAAACTGGGTATAACTATTATTAATTGTATCTATAGGTATTTCACGCTCTATTTCATCTTCAAGATCGCTATAATATTCATATGTAGCTTCGCCATCGCTCAATGATGGGAAAAACAGATTTACACCACCTAACGTATAGGTTCCGTGGGCGCTGTAGCTTTCAACATCTTTTGTGTGAAAAATGATACCAACATCCTGTGCACTAGTAGAGAGTGACCAAGCATCATTAATATCATATGTAAAACCTAAGTCTACTCCTACTCCAATATTCCCACCCAATAAGGCGCGGCCCAAAATCTCTTTCGTCACTTGGCCAGTTCCATCCATATCTCGTAATGAGCCGTAGCCAGAAGTTTCTACAGTAACATCGGCATTTTGAACCGTGTGCTCGTAAATATTTTCAGCATTTTCATCACCCAAACGAGTTACAAAACTTCCTGAATTATTCACACTTCTAAAACTGAACATACTAGAATACAATTTAAACCGTGCACCAATCGTCAGTTTTTCAGTGATTTTTTTATTCGCGCCAAAATGATACACTGTCAAAAAATCGCCCGTGGTGCTTAAATCGTTGAAATCAAATTCATAATCCAAATAATCTCGATTTCCTTCCCAAGCTAATATTGCAAAATCTCTTGGAAAATAGGTGATAAAGTCAAATTCTTGATAAATTCCACCCGATAAATATATATCTTTTTTGTTGCGCCATCCAAAATTGAGAAGCTCCAATTGTTGTGTTGCCGTGAAGAAATCGGTATTCTTCATTTCAAAAATCTTTTTGGTAATGCGATCGTTAATATTGCCTCCATCCTGAAAAATATCATATACAGAAACACCAGACGAACCGCCATTAAAATGAATTTGCGATAAAAAAGGCACACCATAATGCTTTTTAAAATTCACTTTACTCCCAGGATTTAGCATCAACGATTGTGGAATGTCGTCAAAACCGTAAAGTATCTGCTTATTTTGAGAAATAGCAAACACGCCCACAAGGGTTAGTATGAAAGTTAAAATATTTCGCATTGTATTAGTATGCCAAAAAGTAGGTGGTTTTGGATTTAAGATTCAATGTACCTTCCAGGTTTGCATTAGCAGAAGGAATGGTTACCGAAACAACAACTTTATTGGCCTTTGTTAGCTCTAAAATAGCGTCGCCTTCAACATTTTCTATAAACTCCGTAATTACAGGTACTGTCGTTTCACCTTGCGCTACCGTTGTTTCAGTAACATATGTAGTATCATTTACTTCACTCAAAAACTGAAAATCTACTTGAAAATTTCGAGGAATGCTATTTGTAAATTTGAAATAAAACTCAGCACGTTTAAGACTTTCCTGTAAACCGCTATCATCCAAAAAATCAATTACTGTTGTATCACGAACGGTAAGAATTGGGGTGGAATTTATAGTATCGAAAAAACGAGTTGCCGGTAAATTGAAGTAGATTAAATTCAATTCTACAACTGGCGTTAGGGCAATATCTTCGGCTTGGTCAAAATCGATATCCCTTACGCAGGCCGTAAAAAATAGGCTAGCGCATACCACAAAAATGGGTAGCGTTCGTAGAGTATTCATAAGTGGGGATAGTTTACTTGTAGTTAACGCAGTATATTTCAGATTATTACTACAAGTAATTTTTAATCTCGGAAAGTTGGTTTATCGCGTTATGTGGCGGCGTTACAGTTTCTTTTTTATAATCAATAGCGTCCTAAACGTTTAAAAAAGAGAAAGGGAATTTTGTTCCACAAAG
>CAZFUX010000052.1:0-13910 GCA_964522085.1 uncultured Aequorivita sp. | reverse complement strand
TGCTGTATCACATAGATGGAATTATCTTGGGGAACCTTACGGATAAGCATATAAATTATAATAAGATGAAAGTACAAACGGCATTAAGATTTGATAAAGATTTGTTGGAACTCGTAAAAGAAAGAGCAAAAGCTCAAAAGCGCAGTCTCAATAATTATATTGAATATTTGCTTTATAAAGAAGTTGGTAATATACCTAATGAAGAAACGCAAAAGGCAATTGACGATGCTCATAATGATATAAATCTAACTAAGGTTGATGATTATGATAAATGGAGGGATTCATTGCTAAGAGGAGAGTTTGATGTATAATTTTATATTTACTACAAAGTATAAAAAAGACTTTAAAAAACTCCAAAAAGGAAGCATGGGAGATGTAAGATTGGTTGTTGGGGTTTTGGACATACTCCGTGAATACGGGGTGAATGGCATCCCGATACAAATGAAGCCACATAAAATAAAAGGTAAATACAAAGATGATTGGGAATGTCACATAAAACCAGATTTATTAATTATTTGGTTTCAAATAGAATCACCAAAAACTATAAAGTTGATTAGAATCGGATCACATTCCGATTTATTCTAAATAACAAAGCCACGAATATTTTACACAATAATTTGTTAATTCGTGGCAAAAAACCAACAAATGAAAGGAATAATTTTAGCAGGAGGCTCAGGCACACGCTTACACCCATTAACTTTGGCAGTAAGCAAGCAATTAATGCCGGTTTACGACAAGCCGATGATTTATTATCCGTTGTCTACACTTATGCTTGCAGGTATAAAAGATATTTTAATTATTTCGACCCCGCAAGATCTTCCACTTTTTAAGCAACTTTTGGGTGATGGAAAAAAATTGGGTTGCAACTTTCAGTATGCCGAACAAGCCAATCCTAATGGTCTTGCAGAGGCTTTTATAATTGGTAAAGAATTTATTGGTAACGATAAAGTTGCACTTATACTTGGCGACAATATTTTTTATGGCTCTGGCTTAAAAGAACTTTTACAAAGCAACAACAATCCTGATGGCGGAGTTATATATGCCTATCACGTTTTAGATCCTGAAAGATATGGCGTTGTTGAATTTGATAAAAATGGAAAAGCACTTTCAATTGAAGAAAAACCCACAACCCCAAAATCGAATTACGCAGTTCCAGGAATCTATTTTTACGACAATAGTGTTGTAGAAATTGCTGCCAACATAAAGCCCAGCCATCGAGGTGAGCTTGAAATAACTGATGTAAACAATGTTTATCTTAAAAAAGGAAATCTAAACGTAAGCATTCTCGATAAAGGAACCGCTTGGTTGGACACTGGAACATTTGCTTCGTTAATGCAAGCGGCTCAATTTGTTGAGGTTATTGAAGAACGCCAAGGCTTAAAAATTGGCGCTATTGAAGAAGCCGCTTACGAAATGGGTTATATTTCAAAAGAACAATTAATAGCTTTAGCCGAACCTTTACTGAAAAGTGGTTATGGTAAACATTTACTTCAATTAGACTAGATTTGGAAATACAAAAAACCCCATTAAAAAATTGTTTTATTCTGAAACCAAGTGTTTTTAGTGACGAACGCGGAATTTTTTATGAAACCTACAATCAAAAAGTATTTGAAAAAACGACGGGATTAAATGTAGATTTTGTTCAGGATAACCAATCTGTTTCCTCAAAAGGCGTGTTGCGTGGACTTCATTTTCAAACGGGCGAAATGGCACAGTCTAAGTTAGTTCGGGTTGTAAAAGGGAAGGTTTTAGATATTGTGGTGGATATTCGTAAAGGTTCTGAAACTTTTGGAAAATCGTTTTCGATAATTTTGGATGATGTGGAGCATCTTCAATTATTTGTTCCACGTGGTTATGCGCACGGATTTATTACACTTTCAGAACAGTCAGTTTTTTCATATAAATGCGATAATTATTACGATAAAGCTTCAGAAAGCGGAATTATCTATAATGACGCAACCTTAGGGTTGGATTGGCATCTTCCAAAGGAAGAATTCATTGTTTCAGCAAAAGATTTGGAACTTTCCACATTCAGGGAAGCAATTTCATGAAAAATATATTGGTTACAGGCGCAAACGGACAATTAGGTAGATGCATAAAAGATGCTGCTGCCAAGTTTCCCGACCTTCATTTTGTCTTCGTTTCAAAAGAAGAATTAGATATTAAAAACGCTGATTTGTTGAAAGATTTCTTCAAAAAAAATCCCTTTACACATTGTATAAATACTGCAGCATACACTAATGTAGAAAAAGCGGAAAGTGAAAAAGAAACTGCATTTGCAATTAATGCTGAAGCGGTAAAATTCTTAGCTATAGTTTGCAAAGAAAACAATGTTACATTACTTCAAATTTCTACAGATTATGTTTTTGATGGAAAAAAGAAGTCTCCTTATGTTGAAGCAGACACCACAAACCCAATTAATGTTTACGGAGCTTCAAAGCTAAAAGGCGAACAATACATTCAAGAAATTTGCGAGAAATATTTCATTTTAAGAACCTCGTGGCTTTATTCGCAATACGGGCATAATTTTTTAAAAACTATATTAAAATATGCCAAAGAAGGAAAACCGTTAACTATTACCACTGAACAAACCGGAACACCTACAAATGCCAACGATTTAGCAAACGTACTGCTTTGTATAATTGAACAAGATTCTATCAATTATGGCGTTTACCATTACAGCAACAGTGGCGAAACCACTTGGTTTGGCTTTGCGAAGGAGATACTAAAGCAAGCCGAAAAATTAAAAGATACAAATCTTGCAAAAACCAACGATTACCGTACTTTTGCCGCTCGCCCGGAGTATAGTGTTTTGGACAATTCAAAAATTGAAGAAACATTTTCATTTTCAGGTATTTCTTGGAAAAAGAGCTTAGAAACGATAATAAAATAACCATCACCTAATAATAACATTCATTATGGCACAGAATAATCAAGATGAAATAGACTTAGGGTATCTTTTTGGTAAGATATCTGGTCTTTTCAGATCATTTGTAAAACTTTTTTTTGCGGTCATTACTTTTTTTATAAAGTACATCATTGTTATCGTGGTTCTAATACTTATTGGAGTTGGAATTGGATATTATTTCGATAAAAGCAAAACAAAGGTTTACAACAATGAGCTTATTGTAATCCCAAATTTTGAAAGCACACAATATTTTTATGATAAAGTTGATGCACTTTCTTCCAAGCTTAGAGATAGAGACACAGAATTTCTTGAAACTACAATTGGACCAAATCATAACGATTTAAGAGGTCTAGAAGCAGAACCAATTGTAGATATTTTCACCTTTGCCTCTTTAAGTCGCGAACGTGTGGATCTCTTCAAAGCTTTAACCGATAAACAAGATATACCAGACTATATAAAAGATCCTCAAAACTTTCAGTATAATAAATATCACCACGTTACAATTAAGGTAAAAGGGAAAGAACATTCCAAAGAAATCGTTGCTGCCATTGAGAAGTACTTCAACGACAATGAGCATTTTAGTGAATATATGGAGGCTGGAAGAAAGAACACTCAATTTAGAATTGAAACCTCAGAAAGAACAATCTCTCAAATAGACACCATTTTAAAAGCTACAGCTTTTGTCGATAAAGGTAAAAATACTTCCCCATCTATAATGGTCAATGACAACAGTCAACTCAATGATGTTATTGAATCAAAAGAAAGGATGTTGTATAACCTTCTTAAGTTGAATATGCAGAAAATTGATGAGCAAAGTATTGTAAAAATAGCTTCTATTAATTATAATGTTTCAGATTATTCAGGCTTTTATGTAAGCAATAAGGTAAAATATCCAATTTTATTAGTATTGCTATTTTCAGGCTTTTTCTTCCTAAGATATCTTTATAAAAAAATGAAGCACATAGCAGAAACCGATGCGAAATAGATGTTATGAAGAAAAAAAACCTCATAGTTTTTGGAACAAGACCTGAAGCTATAAAAATGGCGCCGTTGGTACGTGAATTCTTGGCAAATGACAACTTTGAAACCAAAATATGCGTAACCGCCCAACACCGAGAAATGTTGGACCAAGTATTGGATTTTTTCGAAATCGTTCCCGATTACGATTTAGATTTAATGAAACCCAACCAAAACCTGTACAGTCTTACTGCTGCTATCATTGAGAATATGAAACCGGTTTTAGATGAGGTAAAGCCAGATTTTGTATATGTTCACGGTGATACTACAACCTCTATGGCTGTTGGTATTGCAGCATTTTACAGCGGTGCCAAAATTTGTCATGTGGAAGCAGGATTACGCACTTTTGATCGTCAATATCCTTTTCCCGAAGAATTCAACAGGCAGCTAACAAGCAAAATTGCCGATTACCACTTTGCGCCAACCAGCCTTTCCCAAAACAATCTTTTAGCTGAAAATATTGCAGAAGAAAGCATTACCATAACCGGAAACACAGTTATTGACGCACTTCTTTATGGAATTGATAAAGTGAATTCTCCAAGTTTCGAAGATGAGGAAATCGAAAAGCTGAAAACTATATTAGATTTTCAGAAAAAAATAATTTTAGTAACTGGTCATAGAAGGGAAAATCATGGTGAAGGCCTTATAAATATTTGTGCTGCTCTAAAAACCATTGCACAAAAGAATCCTGATGTGCAGATAATCTATCCAGTACATTTAAACCCGAATGTTTTAAAGCCAGTTCACAAGTTGCTTTCAGGAATTACCAATGTATTTTTAGTAGAACCACTTGCCTATCCATCTTTTATTTGGTTGATGGAAAAATCATTCTTAATAATTACAGATAGCGGTGGAATACAAGAAGAAGCACCAAGTTTGGGAAAACCCGTTTTGGTAACTCGCGATACTACCGAAAGACCAGAAGCCGTTGAAGAAGGAACAGTTTTACTAGTAGGAACGAATACCGAAAAGATAATCGCTGAAACCCAAAAATTACTCAGCGAAACCGATTATTATAAAAAATTGAGTCAGTTGCACAATCCCTATGGCGACGGTAAAGCAACGGGCAAAATAATAAATTTCATTAAGAATTTGAATCATGGAGCATAAACCCACAGTAGTAATGATGGGGCTTGGTTATATAGGCTTACCTACAGCAGCCTTAATAGCCAGCAAAGGGATGAATGTTACGGGAGTAGATATTTCCGAAAACGTTGTAAACACCATAAACGAAGGAAAAATCCACATTGTAGAACCAGATCTCGATGGTTTGGTGCATTACGTTGTTAAAGAAGGTCTTTTAAAAGCCACCACAAAAGCCGTAGAGGCAGATGTGTATTTAATAGCTGTACCAACACCTTTTAAAGAAAATAACGTCCCAGACCTTTCTTATGTTGAAAGCGCTGTAAATAGTTTAATTCCTACTCTAAAAAAAGGAGCATTGGTTATTCTGGAATCAACTAGTCCTGTTGGCACTACACATAAACTACAAGATATTATCTTTCAGCAGCGCCCAGAATTAAAGGGTGAAATATACATTGCCTATTGTCCTGAAAGAGTTTTGCCAGGAAATGTTATCTATGAATTAGAACAGAACGATCGCGCAATCGGCGGAATTGACGAGGCTTCAACTGAAAAAGCAGTTTGGTTTTATAAACATTTTGTGAAAGGCGAATTACATAAAACAAATTCTCAAACTGCTGAAATGTGTAAACTGGTTGAAAACTCATCTCGCGACGTACAGATTGCTTTCGCCAATGAACTTTCCATAATTTGCGACAAAGCAAACATTAACGTTTGGGAATTGATTCGTTTGGCGAACAAACACCCAAGGGTAAATATTCTTCAACCCGGTACAGGCGTTGGCGGGCATTGTATTGCGGTAGATCCTTGGTTTATAGTTTCAGAGTTTCCTGAGGAGGCTAAAATAATACGTTCAGCCCGCGAAATAAATAACTTCAAAACTGAATGGGCCATTGAAAAAGTAAAAAATGAAGCCCTGCGTTTTAAAATAGAAAATGGTCGCGATGCAATTATAGCGTGTATGGGACTTGCTTTTAAACCAAATATTGATGATTTACGCGAATCTCCTGCATTACATGTTTGTGAAGCACTGAGAAAAGAAGGATTTAAAACCCTAAGTGTAGAACCAAATCTGAAAAACCAATCAGAACTTACCCAAACGAGAGATGCTTTTGAAAAAGCTGATATTTTGGTATTTTTAGTTGCCCACAAAGAGTTCAAAAACATTACTTTGCCCGAAAATAAAAAAACCCTGGATTTCTGCGGGGTACTAAACTAATAGTATCGTGGAAAGGCTCACACTACTTTTTTTAAAATTAAAAGAAAGAGGTTTTTTCCACCTTATAATCTCCAATTACTCGGTACAATTTATTGTTTTTGGTTCTAGTTTATTGGTTGCCAAAATTATGTCGCCAACAGATGTTGGTATCATAAAAACTATTGAAACGTTTGCAAATATGGCAATCGTTTTGGGCGGCGGCGGCGTAATATTCGCAATACTAAAAGTCATCCCAGAACACAAGGATAACGCAATCCGGAGGCTTTCGCTAATTTTTTCTTTGAAGTACGCCACGTTCTTTTCATTGGCGGTTTTTGTGTTTTTCAATCTATTGGCGTATTCAGGTTTTGTTTCAGAAGATGATACCCTTGTTTATTGGTTTCAACAGTACTCTTTTCTTATTGTGCCTTCTGTGCTTACAATGTTATTAATACGTTATTATCAAGCTATTGATAGGTTTAAGCGAATAAGTACCGTTGTTTTTTACCTTAAATTACTTTCAGCAGGATTCGTACTTGGGTTTACCTATTTCTTTTTTATTCGTGGGTATGTACTATCAATGGTTATTACAACCGTTTTGGCAACACTTATTTTACTTTATGACCTACGGAAAGAACTTGTAGATAAAGCCGTAAGTGAAAGACAGGCTGAAATCAAGAAAAAAATAATAAATCTCTCAAAATCTGCATTTACTGCGCAGCTTATAGACCAACTTAAACTTCATTCAGGTTTTTTGATTGCAAATTTTGTAATTCTAGACCGTGAAATATTTGGGTATTATGCCTTCGCATTAATTTTAACACAAGGTATCAACATTGTGGCTTCTAGCGTTCAACAATTTATAATCCCAAAAATGTCTGAAACTTCGGGAAATCTCACTTTGTTTTTTCAGAAATATAAAATGTTTGAAAAACGTTTCAATATTATTGCAGTGGCTATTTTTATTGGGGCGCAAGTGTTTTTGCCGTTACTAGTGAGTTTGGTTTTTGGAGATAAATATGATGGCGCAATGCTTATTTTAAGAATAATGCTCGTAGGTTGGTTAATTGAAGCACTTTATGCATTGAAAGGTGTTATTTTCCTAAGTTTGGGTAAAATGAAATACATAAGCTACGCTTCATTTACAATATTTTTAATTTCCGTTCCAGTAATTTATTATTTGGACGTAAAATATATGGCCATTGGTGCTGCCTGTGCTTATGTTTTCCAAAATTTGGTAAGTCTGGGCGTGTTAAATTATTTTGCCCATAAGGTTTCAAAACAATCGTGATATCTTTACGGTTTAAATGGAGACTGTTGAAGTAAATTGAATTTTAATGATGAAAATTGTAAATTTAAGAACGCCTATGAAAGATATTTTTTCAAATATCCTCATAGTACTACCTTTTGTTCTAATTTTAATTTCTGAAATTCTGCTTCCTATTGTTCCACCAATTTCTTCTGCTTTCAAGGTATTAGCGGTTCTTTATATGTTTCTATATGCCTTTATGGGACTGAAATTTCACACTAATTTTTTAATACTGTTAGGATTGTTTCTTCCGTTCTTCATCTACGGAATTCTACATTCATTCAATATAAATGCGGCACTTTCTGAAGGTTTTAGATATCTTTTTCCCTTTGCGGTTTTAATGTATAGTTATACCATTCGCCGTCACTTTAAGTTTCTGCTTTCAGCCTTCATTATTTTTGTGCTTATAAACAATTTTTGGCAGATTGTAAACTATATTAATTGGATGCGTGGTGTGGTACAATGGTTTTATGGCGCTAATTTAGATGGAAACCACTATGCAAACGAATCGTCAGGAATTATACGCGCAACAGGAGTTGTTGGCTTCTTTGGACTTCACGGTTTTATAAATCTTGTTGCATTTTTTCTTGTTAAAAAATACTACCACGGTAAGCGCAAAACGTTACTACTCTCTATTTTTCTTGTTTCATTGTTTTTAAGTTTCTCTTATAAAACCATAGGTACTTTATTGGTTTTGCTATTTATTCAGTATAAAAACAAGTTGCGTTTTTTCCAAATAGTTGGTGGGATCTTTATAATTGCCCTAATCGCAATGCCAAAAGTACTTGCAAGTATGGGTGAAAGTATTGTGTTGCGGGTGGAGCAATATATTACCGAAGGTGATTCGGCAAGGGCAGAATCTTATAGGGTAATGTTTGAGGAAGTTGCAGATTTTAACCTCTTTGGTCGTGGTGTGGGCTCTTTTGGTGGGCCAGCTTCCGTAACATATCACTCGCCTGTTTATAGTGAATACCGTTTTAATTGGTTCGATTTTCCAAATTTACCAACAACAGACACCTATTTTCCGCATCTTTTTGTTGAAATGGGCATTATTGGCGGCTTATTGTATTTATTAGTAATTATAGCACCCTTTACACTATCGTGGCGTCGTGATAAGTTTGAACTGGTTTTTGCCTTTTATTTTACGCTATTTTTTGATGCATTCTTTTCGTATTCATTAAATAATATTGCGTTTTTAATGTTCTCCTTAGTGTTTTTATACCCACTCTATTTTTATAAAGAAGAAGAAATTCCGCAGGAAGAAACTGTTCCAAAGCTCGACTGATTTTTATGAACAAAATGCCACCACATATTGCCATTGTTATTATTTGGGGCGTGTTGTTGGGCTATCTTACTTTTGATTTTATAAAGAAAGCAAATGTAAATTTTGTGCAATTTAATTATAATTGGTCTACGGCAGAGGTATTGGAAAATATAGGTGATGTTGAAATAGATTCTATCTCACACGATTACATTGCCTTCAAAAATAATTTTCACCTTCCTGAAGGTATCAATCAAAACAATACTTTTTTGCTGAAGAATAAGCAAGAAACTTATTTTAGAGCTTCGGAAATCCTTTTAGATAGCAATAAAATTATTTTTTCAGGAGTTAAATGGATTAATCAAATACCTATTAAAAATAGTAAACAAGGCGCACTTGAAGTTATAGATTTACCGCTTATTCAGCCAAAGGGAAAAACCATACTTACCATTGGCGATTCACAAATTATTTGGCGTGAAGCTCGTGAACTTCGTAAAAATCTACTTCAACAAAAGAAATTATTTTTCGTAGGAAGTCAAACCGATGCTTACGGTTATCCTTATGAGGGTGGTACTTTCAATACTTCCACAGAAATATTAAAAAAAATACCAAATACACCTTCGGCTGAAAATATCATTCTATTTTTTGGAGCACAAGATAAAGGCGTAGATGAAGAAATTCGCAATGAAAACATTTGTAAAATTTTGCAATCACTTCAAAATAAAACAGAAACTGAAAATATTTTCGCCATTACACTTCCTCCTTCAACAAATCCAAACTATAACGCATACAATAAGACTTTCAATTTAAAATTGGAAGAATGTGCAAAACAATACGAAAAGGTGCAAATTGTAGATTTCAATACTTTTTTAAAGGATAAAAAAAACTATCTATCCGAGGATGAGGTGCATCTTAACAAAAACGGTTATTTATACCTCAACAAATTTTTAACTCAAGAAATTCCGTGAGCAAGCTGAAAAACATACGCGAGCAATTTTTCTTTGGGTCACTAATTTTAGTGGTCATCACCCTGTCTTTGTCAAAATATAGCCTAAATACACAGAGTATTATAGTTTATGCAATTTGTTGGTTGTTTTATGGCTCATTCAAAGAAAAATATCAAAATTTAAAAAAGAATTTTCTGCCTTTTTTGTTGATGAGTTTTTTGTTTTGGATTTCACTTATTGGGTTACTTTATACTGAAAATATAACCTATGGGTTAAGAAACTTTCAAATGCAAATACCATTTTTAGCATTTCCGTTAATTTTCTTTTCTGTTGAAATTACTAAAAAAACAAAATTTATTTTGTTGAAATATTTCAGCTTCGGCGTAGTGGTTTCGGCAACTTTCGCACTTCTGAAAGCAAGCTATTTTAAGGTTAATAATTTTGGCGACTACTTTTATTACGACAAATTGGGACTGTTGTTGGACATTCACACAACATATTTTGCAATGTATGTTATCATTGCTTTGCTTTTTTTTGGGAGTTATATTTCTCAAAAAGGAATAAAACAAAAACTAATTTATGGAGTATGCATAATTTTTCTGCTTTGGTTTTTATACCTTTTAAGTGTTCGAGTAAGTGTCGTTGCGTTATTGGTAGGAGGTTTACTATTAATTTTTAGTAATAGAAAATCGCTAAAGCCTAAATCTTTTTTACTGGTTTTAGGAGGTGTATTAATAATGACACTTTTTTATTTTACTCCAAATTTCCAAAAACGATTTAACGCAAAAACCCCTGAAGGCATTGCCATTTCTGATGTTGATACTCGCAGTGTACATTGGCAATCTGCTTTGGAAGTAATTGGGCAGAACAATTTATTTTTTGGTTCTGGCACGGGCGACGGTCATGCTAAGCTTTACGATCAATACCTTAAAAATGGTTTTGAAACAGGCTATATATATCAATACAATGCACATAACCAGTTTTTGGAAATCACTCTTTATTTTGGGCTACTTGGTCTTTTACTATTATTAGCAATTATATTTTTCGTGCTCAAAAAATGTTACGTGCAACAAAATTATTTAGGCATTGCCATTCTTGCGGTGCAAGTAATTGTAATGATAACAGAATCTACTTTAGAAAGTCAAAGCGGAATTGTACCTTTTGCCTTTACGATTGCTATACTTTCATTGCCATTGGCACATTCAGAAAAACGGAATAAGCTGAAGAAGAACATACTTTTTATGGGGCCATATAGCGCTGTTGGTGGCGTTAGCGTGCATATAAAAAGGCTTTCTAATTTGTTAGAAGATAAGTGCGATGTGTCTTTTGTGGACGAATCGCCTTTGGAATATTCAAAGGGTGAAGTTTTTAATCTTCGCAGTAAAAACATTTTTAAATATTTAAAATTGGTTACAAATGCAGATGTCATACACATCCACAGCGGCGTTAGTGTTTTACGAATTTTTCATATTATAATGGCTTTTATGTATGGAAAAAGAAGCATTGTAACCTACCACACCATTTATAATTTACCTTCAAAAACTGCAATTTTTATAAATCGTTTGTTTTTGCCTTTTGCAAATAAAGTAATCTGTGTAACCGAAGAAATTTCAACAATTTTAAAACCTAAAAACGGACGTGTTCTTCCTGCTTTCGTTCCACCATTAATTGATAGCGAACCAGAACTTCCTGAAATAGTTAAGGCTGTTATTGAAAAAAACCGCGGAAAGAAATTAATTACAAGCAATGCCTTTAGACTAGATATACACCAAGAAACAGACCTTTACGGTATGGATTTGTTGCTGGATGTAGCACGAAAAATTAAGACTGAAAACTTAGATTATAAAATTATCTTTATAGTTGCAGACAGTAATGACGAAGCAGGTTTATTCAATAAATATGTTGAAATAATCAAAGCCGAAAATCTTGAAAGCGAAATATCGCTCCTCCCCAAACCAATTTCATTCGTGAAATTGATGCTGCAGAGCGATGTGGTAATCCGTCCAACAGCAAGTGATGGCGATGCATTGACGGTTCGGGAAGCGTTGTTTTTGAACAAACCAATAATTGCTTCAGATGTAACAGTTAGACCAGAAGGAACAATTCTTTTTGAAAATAGAAACAGTTCAGATCTTTTTCAGAAAATTAAAGAAACTTTGGAAAGCAGTATAAATAATACATTTGCTTCGGAAGTGGTTTCAAAAAAAGACAATTCGTTTTATCTAAAAACCTACGGCGAAATTTACGAATCAAAATAATATAATGGCAGAAATAGTACGGTTCAATAATTTACAATTCGACAAATTAGTTTCTGTGGAACAGCAACATTTGGATGCCAAAGAACGCCCCGAAGTGACTGATAAACTCAGGAAACTTATGTTTTTTGCAAAGCGGGAAGGTTTGGTGCGTACTTCAAAAAAAATACTTTCAAAAGGCGATACTTTTCAATTGAAAAAATTTCAAACCATTATAACGGTTGAACAGAACGGAAAGCTATATACAAATTACAGCACCCAAACTTCAGAAAATTCCGAGCATTTTGTGTTGCGAAATGAGTTTTTTGAAACCACTTCTGCTGTAACATTTCAAAATATTTCAGAGAATAAAAACTTCAACCAATTCATAGAGATTCCAACCAAAAATAGCATAAAACTTCCCGTATCCCAATACGCAAACCAAGAAGTAAGTTATGCTAAAAAAGGTCTTTTTTTATACGGTCTTGGCGATTATGCACGTGTTTACATTGCGCCGAATATTAAGGCTGAAAACAAATCTTTTTGTGTGGATTACAACCATTCTTTGGCAACGCATTACAAGGAAAATTATAAGTATCAGCAGTTTGGTTTGGTGCCGGAAGAGACTTATTATGCTTTAGAAAAAACCAAAAAACCGCTAGCCATCATTGCAACGTATCATTCAGACCATACCAGAATTGCAAAAGAAATTTTTGAAAGGAATCCTTCAGCATTCATTTTTGTTGAAAAACCGCCCTGCGTAACGCTGAACGATATCGAAATTTTGTCATCACTTTATGACAAAGGTGCAAATTTAGAAATTGGCTATAACCGCCGTTTTATTCCGCTAAACCAAAAAATACGCGATGCTCTTTTCGAGCAGCAAAAAGTGATTACTATTAGCGTAAAGGAAATTTTAATAAACGAAAACCATTGGTATTTCTGGCCCAACCAAGGCACGCGAATTACAGGTAATTTAACACATTGGTTAGATTTGGCAGTGTTTTGGATAAAGGGTGAACCTATTGAAATTAATATGATGGCTAGCCCAGGCAAAGATGAAACTATGGCTGTTTCAGTACTTTTTTCTGACGGGTCGCTTGTAAATATTACGGTTTCAGATAAAGGAAATTCGCTTCGTGGCGTACAGGAAAATATTGAAGTACGCACCAAGGATGAAACAGTTTCAATTCAAGATTACACGCGTTATTCTTGGACTTCAAACAATGGCAGAAAAAATACAGTTAACAAATCTATCCGGAATAAAGGACACGATGCAATGTATAAGCATCTTGTAAAAGCATATCACAACAAAGCTGAAGTGAAATATACAAAGGAAGATTTACTGAAAAGTGCAACGCTTACTTATTATGTTTCTGAAATGTATAAGGAAGGCGTTAGGAATAAAAAATTGTAAAACAAATCCCTTGTTAACAACTAAATAACACAACCAAATTGAAATCATCGCATCTTTAAATAAACATCAATTATGAAAAAATTGATGTTTATTTTCGCTTTAGCGTTTGCTTTTTCTTCTTGCTCTTCTGAATCTGAAGCCAAAATAGAAAATTCTGATTTATTCGGAAAATGGAATTGGACGCTTACAAAAGGAGGAATAGCTGGTGAATTTTTTTCGCCTGCTTCTACCCAAACTAGTTTACAAGTAATCTTAAACGCCGATTATAGTTATTCGATAATAAAAAACGATATAGAGGTTTCAAATGGAAAACATGAATTAATAATGGAAGATTCTCAAAATTTTCAAGAAAAACGTCTATTCATTCATTATTCTAAAATTGGTGAAAAACCTAGTTTTATTGTTCTTGGCGGTATGATTTTATTAAATAATGAATCTGGATTGTTAGAAATTTCCGAAGACTTTATGGATGGATTTGGAAGTGAATATACTCACTCCATTTAGGTTTTCGGGAATCCAAGATTTCACTACCTAAA
>CAZFUX010000051.1:5307-13980 GCA_964522085.1 uncultured Aequorivita sp. | reverse complement strand
TCGTTTAAATAATAAAAGTTTGGCGAATGTGTACTAATAAAGCAATCGCCTGGACACTCCCTAATATTTACTTCTATTATTACATTGTCGCATTTTTGACCTGTTGTAACACCAAAACAACCTTCGCTGGTTGTGCCACTAAAGTCGTGCGTTCTTAAATCTCCTACTACTTCACCTTGTCCGTATATCTTGGCGTGTTTAGATTCGTAAAACTCTATAATTTTATATTTGTAATTAGCGTTTGTTAACGCCCCAAATACTACTTTTTTCCCTAAAAATATATTTGTAGACCCTGTAACGTAAAAGTTAGTTGGGGTTGAATTTCCATTTGCAGCACTTTCAACTAAACTGTATAAATAATTTCCTTCTTTGTGTATTTCTAAATCGCAACCTGTTTTATGCGCTATTTTTTGAAGCTGTAAAAGTAGGTTTCTATTATCTGAACCGCTGTTTGTAGTTATGTTTCCATCGCCTACTAAACCAAAATTTTCCATTTTAATCGCAACTACATTTTTGAAAGTGGAAGTATCGTTTATGGTTCCGGTAAAGAAATTGAATTTGCAATCTGTCAATTCATTATTTGCGAATTTTACATCAAATCCGTTGGCGTTTATGATTCCGCCACCATATTTTAAAACAGCGTTATTTGGTAATGTAATATCTGCCGTTAGTGCTATGTTTTTGGTGATTAATAAATTTCTTTCAGTTCCAGTAAGTGCTGAAAGTAATTCCGCTGGTGTAGTTACTACACGTGTATATTCATCTGCTATACCTCCAGTCCCTAAATCTTCTATAAATTCTTTTCTTATTTTATTGCTCATCGTTCTGTCTTTAAGTGAGTGGTACTAACATTGGGTGTAGAACTAAGGCATCTACTATATCCCAAATAATTTCTCCTTCTTCTTGATAGCCTTGGTAACTTCTATGTAAGCCGTCTTTATCTGATATACCTTCCACAGGATAATAACCTTCAACTTTATTTTCTGCAAATACATCTTCTTTAGCCTCATTGACTATTATATCCCAAGCTGGGTTATGAGCAGAACGTACATAAATCCCGCTTACTATAAGTGTAGCAGAAGGTATATCTGCTTTCCAAGATGCAGCCCAAGCTACTTGTTTACCATAATAAAGATTTGCTAGTTCTAAAGTATTACTATCTGCTTCGCCTTGTACAAACACCCAAATAACATAAGGTGCTTTACCTCTTGATATAATTTCATCTGTTGTAGCTTTAAGATAGTTATAAGCGGTATTATACCAACTTCCGCCTTCTAAATGAGGATTCATTTGTGAAGCTGCTACACCTACATTAATAATCTTAATATCTACCCCGTTAGCTTCTGCCATTTGAGAAAGTCTGAACCCTTGGTTATGTGCGCTTTCATTGGCGGGGTTATAAACTTCCCAAGCATTAGACTTCCATTGTAAGCTGTTGGGATAGGCTCTTTTATCTGCCGTAGTAATATTACTATTCGTAGCTTGTTTTGAAGCATTAGATTGGCCACCTATCACAAATAAAGCTTCCCCATTACTAGGGATAGACTTTATTCCTGTGAGAGCGGTTTCTATATTATTTGTTGTTCCTTGAAAGAATATCATATCTTATTCTATTACTACTTCAAAATTATCATATACGCTTGTTGCTTCTATGCTTTTTTTAATAACCACATAAAGCCATTTGGCATTTGTAGGTACAGCTACCGTTACAGGTTGTGAAGCTTGTGCATCACTCCTATATGATATTTTAGTATCTGCTACTGTAAAGAATGAGGTGTTGATTGGGTCTTTCGTTGTGCTAGTAGTGCCCCAAATAACATTTTGACCTTGTGCAGAAGAAACATCTATTTTAGCCGTATGATAACCTACAGAAGCTCCGTTATTTGCTATATTTCCTGTAGGGGATACTAAAGTGTTTTCAAGAACAGTATAAGGTAATCCTGAACTTCCTCCGCCTGAAATAGTAATACTATCCGTAACTTCATCTGAATTACTATAACCACTTGCAGCGGTTGAAAAGATGGCGTACTCATGCGTTGCTCCTGGTACTACTGTATTGTCTATATATGTTAGTGTTCCTGCTGGTACTGTAGCCATAAAAATATAGTCTCTATACACTTCCATGGTAGTTGCGTTAGCATCTTCGCCTGTCCAGTTTAAGGTTGCTTGTGATTCTGCGATAGTTTCAGTAGCTCCAAAACCTACAGGTGCGCTTAATTGCGGTAATGAGGGGGAAATAGTCCTTATAATCCCTTTATTTAATGTTTCCCAAAATATTTTATTGGCAGCATCTTTACAAATAAGCATTACTTGGCATAATTCATTTGCTGTAAAATTATCCGCAATACGCACAACTTTTATTTCTGAAGCAACATCGTAAGTAGGTCGCGCTGCATCGTTGTAATCAATAGCCCATTGTTTGCCGTTCATAAGTCCTACTAAATCTATTGTTATTGGCGAAGTTGCTGGTGTAGTTCTATTGCCTAAGAATACTGTAGGTAGTCCACCGCCTTTTAAGCTTAAAAGCCAATCCGCTTCTGTACCTACAAATCCGTTATTTATAGCTACTTGGTAGGCGGAATCGCCATCTTCGCTTATACCTGTGTTGGTAGATTGAATAATGGTAATAACATCGCCTGTTTCAATACCTTCTGTTGGCGTAACGGCTAAATTTGCGCCTGTTCTACTGTATTCACTTGGCAGTAAAAAAAGCCTTCCTAAAAAAACTTGTTTTACTGGGGGCGTTTTGGTTAACGTAAAAGTTTCTGTTGCGCCTGTAATTGCTGCGGTAAATTCTGTTGCTGTTATGCTTCCGCCGCCTGGTTCGCCTTGTAAGCCTGTATCTCCAGTATCGCCCTTATCGCCTTTTATTCCTTGTAAACCTTGTAAACCTTGCGCACCGTCTACGCCATCGTCTCCTGCATTACCTTTATCTCCTTTTACTCCTGCTACACCATCGTTTCCAGTATCGCCCTTATCGCCTTTTATTCCTTGTAAACCTTGTAAACCTTGCGCACCGTCTACGCCATCGTCTCCTGCATTACCTTTATCTCCTTTTACTCCTGCTACACCATCGTTTCCCGCATCGCCCTTATCGCCTTTTATTCCTTGTAAACCTTGGAGGCCGGTTGCCCCTGTGTCTCCGGTATCGCCTTTGTCTCCTTTATCGCCTTTTAGCCCTTGATTAAGAATAACAGGTAATTCGTCCTGTTCTACATAAGGAGAACTTCCGTCTGACCCATCATTAAGAGTTATATCGGAAGTTTTATTAATTTTTGCGCTTTGGGTATTGGGTCCTAACATTGTTTACTTTTTATTGAGGTTGTATAGTGCTAAAAAAAAAACACCTACTAATAGGATTGCGCCTGTGCTAATTGTAGCGGCAGGGCTGTTGTACGCAAATTTTTTGAGCCTTGTTAACCAGCCGCCTAAAAAGGTAGGGCTGTTGCTTCGGGATCGGTAGTATTGCGCTCTAGCTTCGTTGTATATTGTTACAAATTGATTTGGGTTTACCTCGTTAATAGCGTTTAGGGTAATTGGCCCCATGCCATTATCTTCGGCTATTTTGTAACCAAACCTATCATTTAAAACTTGTTGGGCTAATCTAACGCCATCTCCTGCGTTTACTTGATGATCTACTACTGTATTTGCAATTGATTGATCTTTAATATTATTGGCTTGGCATTTATTCCAAAAATATTGACGGTATAAGGTTGTGGCATACTCTTTTGAAATAGCTTTAATATCTGCTACTGTAGGCGGACGTTTTAAAATTGCTTCGTAAAACCGCGCGCTTATACCGCGAAATGTACCTACAAGTTCGCCCTTGCTGTTAAAGTTGCCTTTATCTTCGGGGTTTGCTTGGTAGCCGCCTTCGGCTTGAAGAAGAAGTGGGATGTATAAATTAAAGTACGCCATTTCATAACTGTTTTATAGCGTTATTTCTGCGGCTGGTTCGCGTAGACCTTTGCTTTTTTTGGTGCTTTTACGCTTTTTGCTTTTTGTCGCGCCTAAGCCAATTGCGGTTTTTGCGCTTCCTTTTTTCCCTTTGCTTGAAAGGGCTGAAATAAGGAAGATTACTCCTACACCAATAGCAACAGTGATAAGCATTTTTTTGTTTTTTGAGGGGTCTACTGTTGTGTTTGTGGTGGTTGGTTTTGTGCCAACTACTACCGGAGGTAAATTACTTACGTTTTCCTGTAGTGTTACCATTGCATTCACTAAACCGCTAAAAGGGGCTATATGCGTGCGCTTGCCAACGTAGCTAATTGATACCTGTGTATTTTCCGAAAATACGTTTATAGTTGCTTCTCCATTTGCATCGGTTATTGTTCCGCCGACGCTCCATTTTACATGTGCAGAAACTAAAGGGTTTCCGTTTATATCTATTACTTGAATGGTGGTGTTTAGCTTTGCTTTATTATAGGTGACTGGAAAAATACCAGTACTTTCGCAGTAGGCTGTGCTGCTGTTAGGGTTAAATGGTGGGCTTTGGTATGTTCCTGCGCCATTGTCATCGCCGGCTTTTATTGCTATAGGACTACCGCCAAAAATTACGAAATTAAATGTTTTAAGGTTGTTTGGATTTTTCATAGTATATCTGTAAAAGGGTTTTTAAAATACGCCTGGTATTATTTTTCTTAACTGGTTCATTTCGTTTGTGTCTAACTCTCTTGTTATCCAATCTGTTAAACCTCTTTCGGGTGCTGGCCACATAGCTTCTCCTGCGCCGTCATATCTTGGTGTTCCAAAGGCTTGTGCTATTAGATGGTAATCTGCCGCTGTACGTCCTTGTAATGCATCATACATAGCCTTGGTATCTGTGCCAAAACCATCCATTGCCGTTAATAATACTCGTGCTATTCCCGAGGCTTTGATTTGGGTTATGGTTACTTTACTGTTTCCGCTTCCGCTTCCTGTGGTATTTCCTCCTGGGCTACCGCTAGATGGATTGAAAATATCGTTTACAACACTGCCGACAGTTTTGCCTGCCTCATTAATTCCTTTAAAAGCTTTATAAACTACATAGCCACCAACTGCCAAAACTCCTAAAATAAGGAGTGTTTGGGTATTATCTTTTGCATAATTAGCGGTGTTTGTTGCCGCTTTTTTTGTTGTAGAAGTTGTTATTAAAGCCATTGGGCTTTTCAGTCCTTTTTCTTTTTTCATTTTATGTGGTTTTTTTTGCCTTCATTGGGTTATATCATATTTAGCATGTTGCGCAAATTGGGGTCGCTCATTGCTTTTTGAAGTTTTACTAATTCTTCGGTTTTTGCACCTTTTTGAAGTGCTGCCAAAGCATTGTATCGCTTTAATTCGTCTGCGGCGTTTGTGCCTTTAATAGTTAGGGATTTAGCCATTGTCTGCTACTTTTTTAAGGTTTGGGGTTTGCAACAATCGGCTCAATTCCTTTATAAATACTTTATCCTGTTCCGCAACTCTTGATATAAGTGTTGCGAGATCTTCGCAAAGACTATCCGGGCATTGACCTATCATTTCGCATAAAGCTGTTTTCATTTCAGAATAGCCCTCAAATGGGTTTGAAACTTGTGTGTCTTGAACGTTTGGACTGTTTAGTCCGCCACCTTTAAATGCGCCAAGTAATTGCGGTATCATTGCGGGATTGCTTGCTAGGGTGTCTAGCAATTTATCAACTGCGGAAGATTCTTTTATAGTCGTTTCCTTTATTTTGTTGATGTCGTTTGTGCGCTGGTAATCTGTGGCTCTATCGCGCCATTTGCGCTTACTTTCTTTTTCTTCTTTGAAGTCGGCTGTTAATTGCTTTATTTGATCGCGTAACATTACGTTTTCGCGTTCAGCAGTCATGCCGTTTAGTATTTCGGGCATCCCTAAACCAAACGCACCATTTAATCCTGCAAAGAACGGCGTTTGTGTGGGTGCTTGAGAAGTTGCTGAAGTACCGTTATTTTGCGGGGTGCTTCCTGTTAAATCTACAGTTACGGATGCGCCACCTGGTTTACTGGTGTTTCCATTTCTAAGGCGAGGTATTAATTGTATTTCACGCAATCCTTTTGTTTGAAGGGATTTTATAAATAACAATACATTTCCGCTGTGGTTTTTATCTAAATAAACTTGGTTAACGGCTCGCTGAAATACTTTATCGGTAACGCAATCCATTATATCCAACTGAAACGCTGGACGGGATTTTAATTTTTCAATAATTGGGTTTAACTTTTCCATTGTTCGGGGGTTTAATGGCATATATGTTCTAATAGCGCGTAGTTTACTTTTGCTTCGCTTTTGTTTGGGGAATCTTCCGGAAAATTAAGCGAAATAATACCGTTCATTTTTACACCTGATGGCCCAAGTCCAAAACTTTGCCCTGGATCAATACCAATACCATTAAGATACACGGTTGTTTCGCCTGTGTTGTATAAGGTAGGTTCTACCCAATCCCTCATGGTAAATGTGGATTTGCCTATGTTAAAAGTCTCGGTATTGAAGCTGCCTTTTTGCATTTTAATTTTTTTTTAGATACAGTCTTTAATACTGGTTGCTGCATATCCTTGTGCGGTATCTACTGTGTAATAGATTATTACTTTTACTTTGTACGCTTCGCCTGCGCCAAGTGGTGTGCTTGGAATGATTGCTCCGGTTATGCGCCCTGGGTTTTCAACTGTTAAAGGGCAAACTGAACCTTCAAAGCTATTTTTTGTTTTTACGTTACTCACGGCAATATCAATAGGCATTAATACCGTTGTAGCACCGTCCTTAATCATTACGTCTGCGGTTTGCCCCGCTGGTATTGTACCAAATGGTACTGTGGAATAACCCACTACTGGGCCTTGTATGTCGGAAAAATCTATTTCCTTTTGTGCATCGCCTGTGGTTAGGCTGATTGTTCTTTGAACGTGTTGCAGTTTTTTCATCTTATGGTATTTAAAAAAAAAGCCTTGCCTGTTATAGACAAGGCTTTTTAAAAATTAACTAATTAAACTTCAAATAAATATTATCCTTTTCTTATGCTTCTATGTCCGCGCAAGCGTACTTCGCCATAAGTGTTATTTGATGCTCCACCACCTGTAGCGATAGTAACGCCATTAGGAAATTTAAACGCCCATGTAAATTCTTCATCATCTCTAAGGTAACATAGCGACCCAAGTATTGTAAAATCATCTTGTACTGATACACCTGTATTGTTATTATTTAATGAGGCTACCGGAAGGTTTAAAACTACTCTTGAACCTTGGCGAATTTCAAATTCTGCATTACGTAAGGCTGTGGAAGCTTTTGTTTCATATCCTGCTTCTCCTGCTTTACCAACTGCAAGCCCAGTAGAATATCCAATACTAATTTCATTAAAAATAAATACTTCGTTTGTAGGAAGTTTTCCTTTGTCGAAGTTGCAAATACCTTGCGCTTTGTCGAAGGTGTTGTTTACAAATTCATAAATACCTCCTTGTCCAGAAATGTCTTTTCTCGCGAAAAGTTCATAAGGCTGTAGCGTTATTCCTGAAAATCTGTTGTTTTCATACTCCTTTTGAAGAGAAGAAGAAACTGCTGTCATTGGTAAAAGTACCATTGTTAGGAAGGTCCATACTACTAGATGTCCTGCCGTGTTTTTTTGATCGTTCATCGTTTTTTGTTTTTAGATGATTATTACTAATTATTAAAAGGTTCGTGCTTAAATTTTATTCAGGTTTAAGCCCCTGCAAATTCATTTTCTCCTTGTGCGCCATCCCAAACGGTGTCCCACTCAATTGCTTTAACTGTTGGGCTTGCTAACATTTCCCAAGTGTTTTGTGGTGGCATCTGGTCGTTTGGCTGATCGCATGGGCAACCTAAACCCATTGTATCCTGCATAAACTTTGTAGGCATATCTGGATTTGGTTTTAATTTTATAATTTTCGCGGCTTGTTGATCTACTAAATTGCCTAGCTGTTCTGCTGCAACGCCAACAAGTGCCGGTATTACAAGGTCTGCATGACCACCTTTGTAAGCTGCTGCGGCAATTACTGAGGCAACGGCTAAACCGCCTTTAATTAGCTTGGTTTGGTTGGCATCTTTTGATGGTATTGCGCCTACTACTCCGCGCCCTACTCTCTTTCCGCCTTCAAATGCAATTAGGCCTTTACCTACCTGCATCACATCTTTAGATTTTGGTGTTTTGAACTTCATAATTATATTGATTTTGGGTTTGGGTTTACTTTCCTTTTTTACTGGGTTTACGTTTTTTGCGTTTTGGAGCGTTTAGACCACTACCTACCTTTTTTGTTTTGGTTGGTTTTGGTGCAAATAATAGGTAAGCTGCGACTGCAAGGCCGCCTATTAATAACAATTTGTTGTTGTCGCCAAACATTCCTGCGGATTGTTGGTTTTGTTCTGCTATTTGTTGTTGCACACGTACATCGTAAGCTACCCATGACTGTGGGTCTTCTATAGAAATTGGTTTTCTTAATGACATAATTCTCTTTTTTAAAATTATTTTCTTCTTCTTCTTAATAATAATGATGCGCCTACTGCCAGGCCAACAATCATTAAAGTATTATCTTTTTTTGGTGCGGCTGTTTGTGCTTGGCTCCATGGGTTTATGTTTGGGTTTACTCGTGGGGGGTGTGTTGCTGGTGGATTTGTTGGGGTTGTTCCTCCTCCACCTGTGTTTCCTCCACCTGTGTTTCCTCCACCTGTGTTTCCTCCACCTGTGTTTCCTCC
>CAZFUX010000051.1:0-5207 GCA_964522085.1 uncultured Aequorivita sp. | reverse complement strand
TGTTTCCTCCACCTGTGTTTCCTCCACCTGTGTTTCCTCCACCTGTGTTTCCTCCACCTGTGTTTCCTCCGCCTGTGTTTCCTCCACCATCTGGAAGACCTCCGTGCGGTTCGAATGCCGCGTAATATCTTTCTGCTACTACTTTTGAGCCTTGCCAATTCAGTATGTCTCCCGATATGTTTACATAACTTGTAGGATCGTATAATTCAGGGTAAAAAGATATTCCTGGGTTAGTAGGTGCTACTATTTCGTACCACTTTTCTTTAACTATATCTATTAACGCTCCGAGTTCTTCAACTTTTAATTCAGCCAGCTCTACTTCGTAATCATCAGTAGATCGAATAGCTACTTGTTCATAATAGGCTTTCCAGGAAGCCATTTCAGATAAATAATTATTGAGTGTTTGCAAGTATATTATGGCTTGGTGCGGTGTCTTGTCAAGCGCACCTGCTAATTTTCTGTAGTATGGGGCTAAGTATCTTTCCTCCCAAAAACGAAACTCAAATACAATATCTTGGTTACTAGGGCCACCTTTCCACCAGCCTCGACTTTCTCCGTAAGCTATAGCACCTCCTGCAAGCGCGCCGCCAAGAGGGCCAAAAGCAGCTCCGACAAGTGCGATTGATAAGATTTTCCACCAGCCACCGCGCCTGTCACCATTATTTGTTCCGCTTCCTGCGTCTATTACGTTTGTTACTTTCATGTTACGATTTTTTGGTTTGCTTTTGATTTTTTTGGTATGCCATATAGATACCTCCTGCTATTAAGCCTATCATTAAGAAGTTGTTCATTCCTGCTTTTTGTACTTGCGGGGTGGTGCTAATTTGACTCCATGGGTTTACTCGTGGGGGGGGTGTTGTGCCGCCTCCTGTGTTGTTGTTTCCACCTGTGTTGTTGTTTCCACCTGTGGGTGGTGGAACGGTAATAGGTGCAGGTGTGTTAACAATGGTGGCTCTAGTTTTTGTTTCAAATCGAGAATCATCATGCAAACCTCCTGTTGAATTAAGGTAGCCTGATGGAACTGGAAAGAAGTGATAATTAATTAAAGGTATTTCATGGCTTATGATAACTTCGCCTCCTTTTTCTCTAGCTTTTATTTTAGCGTTCGTTAATATCTCTTCTTGCGCTTTTTTCATTCCTTCATAACCCGCCTTGTTTCCGTCTTGAGTACAAGGGGCTAAGTCGCCGTTTGTCATTCCAAATTTTCTGTGCGACATATATGCCGAAGTCATATCTATAAATTTTTGTAGATTACCACTACTGCAATTTTCTCCGATAAGGCTTTGTTGATAATATTTTAATGCGTCAATCTGTACTTCTTTAGCGGATTTAACAGGAGAATTGGAAGTTCCAAAGCACCCCGGGCGAAATCCGTTTGCGAAAATCGCGCCAAATGTTCTGTCCCACCAGTCGCTTTCCATTAATGATTCTAAGGCAACCTCTCCTATTTCTTCTCCTAATTCTCCGTACCATTGACTTTCTCCATCGCCATCACCGCGCGTTCCTCCACCTCCTCCATTACTTCCGCCACGATCGCCATATAACCCATAACTAGCTTCTTTTGCATTTGCTCGGGCAACTGCAAAAGGGCTTTTATATTCTTTTTTCCCGTGTTTTTCGAGGTAGGCATACTTTATTAATTCGCCTTCTATAATTACGCCTTCGCTCGTGATTAAACACTCGGGATTGATGCCTTTATTTAAAAAGTCGCTGATTGTGTTGCGTATTTTGCAAATAATGCGGTTGTCTATTCCTATTTGTTGCAGGAATATCAAAAAGTCTTTAAACCCTTGTTTTGCGGCTTGTGAAACCGGCTCGTAATTGCCTTTTACTTGGCCGTATGTTGGTGCGGGGGCTTGCAGTCCGAAATGTTTTAATTTGTCCATAAAAATGTCATTTTTTGCTATGTAAGCGGCTTCGGTGTTTTGGTGCTTTGTTGCATCAATTACATAAAGGCCATTATTTAAACTTCCTGATTTTTGGTCTTTGGGAATCACTACATATACATGTGTGTATTCGTTAGGCAACATGCCTGGTTGTTTTATCTTCCTTATGTAGTATTTTATACCAAGGATTGATAGCATGCAACCTGAAAAAATGGAGAAGCTTTTACAGTCTATTCCTGTTTTGCGAACGCTCCAAGAACAAGCGGGGCTTCGTAAGTTTTGCGCTGCGCCGTCTGCTTTGTACTGTATATGATTGTATAAAAAATCATATATAGCGGTTACAGTTTGTGGGAGCGTGTTTTTTTGAAGCTGCGGGGCTAACTTTGCGGTTTGGTTGTAGTTTTTTAGTATGTTGGCTTTTATACCGTCCATACTAAAAAAGGTATCGCCTTCGCCTAGGTAGGTGCTTTCGCAAGTGCTGGAAGGAATATATTTATTGAAGTTGCTCCCGTCCTGTAAAGGGCGGTGCAACGCATTATTAATAATCCCTTTGTTGCTCATAGTGTTTCTAAAGAACTTTTATTTAAAACAAATTTGCGGAGATACTTTTTAAGAGAAATTAGTAAAGGGGGTTATTGGAGGTTATTAGGTAGTATTGATGGTTATTGATGGTTATTGCAGAATAAAGTTGCAACGTAAAACCCCAGCTGCAGGTTTTATGGTGCAGCTGGGGTTTTAAAACTAAAAATAACAGTCGCTAAACGCAATTGAAAAAACTGCGCTTAGCTTGGTATTGTTGTAAACAATTAAAAATCAATGTTTAGGTATTTTAATATGTCATTGATGTCTTTAAGTTCCTGCTCATTATAAAATATGTAATCCCCATAAAATCTAATACTTCTACCAACTATAAGGTTTTCATCAATGCCTTCGGTTCGCCAAACTTCTACCTTTTTTGGAAGTTCGTTTTTAATCTTATCATTATGTACCTCTATGCTATCTAATTCGGCTTTTCGCTTTTTTAGTAAGGATATTGCGTAATTTTCCATTTTTAACATATTTACAACACGATATATAAAAAATAAAACTAATTCAGTTCTTTAAGCAAGGGTTGCCAATGAGTTACATCTGTGAATTTCCATCCTTCCCTATCCCACCATTCATTGTCTTTTTCTAAATATCGGCATATATGCAATCCGTTTTCACATTCCACCAGTCTAAACTTATCGTTAATTGGCAACTTTTCATTTACGCTAATTAGTATCATAATTCTATTGTTATTGTTTATTTACACGTTTTACTTTTAATATATCATACCCGTAAACTATTTAATTAATGGTCGTTTCTATTTTTGTGCGCAAATGGTCAATATCTTTTTTAAAAAGTATATCGCAATTAAAAGGGAAATAGCCATTCATAAATCCGTCTCCATAAATAAAAACACTATAACCGTATGTTTCGGTATATATCTCAATATATCGACCTACTGCATCACTAAAACTTCTCTTAATTCCTAAGCGTTTATTATTTACTACGTCTTGCCCTTTAGAGGTAAAACCATTTGCTAATAGTACTTTGTAAATGTTTTGTATCATATCTATTAATTTAGTTTTTAAAAACGGTGTACAACACCATATATAATTCAGTTGCTTAATCCCGTCCACTTCTGCAATGCAGTTTTTAAAGAACCAAAGTGACTAATATCTATTCCCGATAGTTTCTAAATCACGCAACGAAATCATACAATTTGCCGTTACCAACAACTAAGAAAAATCATCAGTCTTAAAAGCATAGTTCAACACTCTTGCTGTTCTTTTAATATCATTATCCACATAAGCAATTCCACCTCTTAATTTAACTAAATCAACAACCACTTTCAAACTTTTTAATTGTCCTTTATCAAAACCCTCTGGTATTACGTGAAAAATAGTTTTTTTAGTTCTATTATGTACACTATCAACAACTTCTGCAATAGAAAATACACCTTTCATTTCGCTTGTAATAACGTATAAATGAACATCACATTTATTTTCTTTTTCGTCCATTTCTATCGCTTGACAATCTTCATTCCAATCATCAACAACAGGGTTAAACATTTCTACTTGTACTAATTTCTCAATACTATTTCGCCAAGTGCTTTCTGCACAAGTTCCACCTAAAAAAATTTTACTTTTACTCATAATTTAATTTAGTCGCAGTTGCTAACAATCTGTATAGTTAATAGCGGTTTCCTGTGTGTTTATAATATTTATTTTAAATTCTTAGTACTGTGTTTACTTACTTAATTTAGTGCGTAATATCGGCTACTAACCATACAGTAAGCGTTCTAAACAAGCGCACAATCTGTACGCAATATTTGTGAAAAGGTGCGCCAATTTAGAACACCGTGTATAGTGTATAGCTTGGTTCGTGCCTAATTCATAAGTCATTGCTTATTTGCCCATAATTATCAATTTTTCGCCAACGCTTTTTTCTCACTCATACTCTCAAAATGGTGCAATACATTTTGTTTATCTGTTTTTAAAACGGGCTTCATTATTATTTCTGCAATTCCAACCTTAAAAACAACACCTGTATTTGGTTTAGTTTGGCTTACTACCTTAATAGTTTCTACTTTCAATAAATCTGCAATAGTTATTAATTGTTCAATCATTGCGGTTCTTAATCTGCTAATGTTTATATCAATAAAAAAACCTTCTGCTTTTATTTTTCTACCTGTTTTTTCTTTCTTTGTTTCAGTTATAACGCCATCGCCATCACAAACAGGGCAATCCATATCTTTAGTATAACTTTCATATTCCCATTCAACTTCGCCTTCGCCTTCACATTCGGTACATTTACCTTCTGCATCAGCATTTATACATTCGTCAATTAATGGTATTTTAGAAATAGCATCTTTTAAATCAGATAGTTTTATATCCATTATTTTAGATTCTTTAAAATCAAAATATTCAAGGGTTACTTTAGCATTCTCTGGTTTAGTGCATTCGTTAAAAACTCTTACACTATTATTTGGCACTTTCATAATAGAGTACCCATCTGTAGAATAAACATTTTCGCCAATATTAAAAGGCTCTTGCATCCAAATTCTAAATTGGTCTTCTTTATTTGTTACAACATTTAATGCTTTCTCTATATTTTCCATTGTTACTCTGTTTTGCTTCCTGCGTCAGCAATTTGCCACCGCACAAAAATTAATAATTATTACTTTAGTTTTTAATTCAAACTTCCTGCATTTTTACACGCTACACACCTTATACAAGTACGTTACCTGCAAGTGCTAAGTACCAGTTTTTATTATCATACTTTTTTTCTGCTAAT
>CAZFUX010000050.1:0-14066 GCA_964522085.1 uncultured Aequorivita sp. | reverse complement strand
ACCAGTAAAATGGTTAGATTTTATGTGCCCCAAATTTATTTAGGACAGGATTGACTTAAAATATATTATTATGAAAATAATATATATTCATTACGTAAAAAAAACATTTTCAGTTATTTTCTTCGTTGTCATAAGTCTGTCCGCATCAAATTTTTACGCACAAACAACCAACATTCCTGATCCCAACTTTGAACAAGCTCTCATGGACTTGGGTATTGATAGCGATGGTCTTATTAATGGACTAGTGTTGACAAGTGATATTGAGTCTATTATAACTTTAGATGTTTCAACAAGACAAATTAGTGATTTAACGGGAATTGAAAGTTTTGCTGCTTTAGAAGAACTTAATGCATCTATCAATAATATAACATCATTGGTCTTGGACGGTAACAATAATTTAAAAAAACTTCTGGTTGATGATAATTTATTTCTATCAAATCTTGAAGTAACAAATAATATTTTGCTTAAAGAATTATCGCTAGGTAAAGACCAACCAGCACCTTCAAATGGTATTGAAAATTTGGATTTAAGCAATAATACTGCATTGGAAAAACTTCATTTAATAAACATGGTATCTTTAGAATACGTAGATATTAAATCTGGAAACAATCAAATTCTAATTGATGTATTGATCTATTGCGAGACACATTCAGGTGCAACATGCTTGCCGTTAACATGTATGGAAGTGATGACTTAACGGCAGCACAAACCAATCAATATCCTTACTCAGAGTGGGATGCTTACGTCAATTATTCTGATGATTGTTCATTAGGCATCACGACACTAGATGAAAAAGTTTTTTCAATTTTTCCCAATCCTGTAAAAAATGAATTAACTATACTTTCAAACAAAGAAAAAGAAAACCTAAAAATCAAAATCTTCAACATACAAGGCAAACTTTTAAACACTCAAAATTTAGATTTTGAAAAACAGGCTTCTATAAATGTTTCAAGCCTTGCCAACGGCATTTACTTTTTAAATATTGAAGATGAAAATGGTAGTGTAAAAGTAAAAAAGTTCATTAAAGAATAATTCTATCAAAATAATCTGCAAAGATTACTGACCTGCAAGGTTTCCAAAACCTTGCAGGCCTTTTTACACAAACATTCGTGCATTAGTGGCAAAACAAAGCCATGAATAATAATCCCCTCAAAACCACAACAATTCATTTTATACTTGTTAAATTTGTCCCTCTAATTTTTTTCTAGCATAAAATGTACAGAACATATAACAATGGCGAATTAACTGCCAAAAATATAGGTGAAGAAGCAACCCTTTCAGGTTGGGTTCAAAAAACGCGTGATAAAGGATTTATGGTTTGGGTAGATCTCCGTGATCGCTACGGTATTACTCAACTTATTTTTGATGAGGAAAGAACTTCAAAAGAAGTTATTGAAAAATCAACAAAACTAGGCCGTGAATTTGTAATACAAGTAACAGGTAAAGTTATTGAGCGCGAATCTAAAAACCCAAACATGCCAACGGGCGATGTAGAAATTTTGGTTTCTGAATTAATCGTTTTAAATGAATCTTTAACGCCTCCCTTCACCATAGAAGATGAAACAGACGGTGGTGAAGATTTACGAATGAAATATCGTTACCTCGATATCCGCAGAAAACCCGTTCGTGAAAACCTTATATTTCGTTCAAAAGTTGCAATGGCGGTTCGTAATTATTTGTCAAATAAAGGTTTTATTGAAGTAGAAACTCCCTATTTAATAAAATCAACTCCCGAAGGTGCGCGCGATTTTGTTGTTCCTTCAAGAATGAACGAAGGTCAGTTTTATGCCCTTCCACAGAGTCCGCAGACTTTTAAGCAATTGCTTATGGTTGGTGGCTTGGATAAATATTTCCAAATTGTAAAATGCTTCCGCGATGAAGATTTGCGTGCAGACCGTCAGCCAGAATTCACACAAATAGACTGCGAAATGGCATTCGTAGAGCAAGAAGATATTCTTAATGCTTTTGAAGGCTTAACAAGACATTTGCTAAAAGAAATAAACGGCGTAGAAATTTCTGAATTCCCAAGAATGACCTACGACGATGCAATGGCAAAGTACGGAAACGACAAACCAGACATCCGTTTTGGGATGGAGTTTGGCGAGTTGAACGAAGTTGCACAACACAAAGACTTCAGCGTTTTTAACCAAGCTGAATTAGTAGTTGGAATAGCCGTTCCGGGTGGAAATGCTTTCACAAGAAAAGAAATAGACAAATTAACAGATTGGATAAAACGACCTCAAGTTGGTGCTTTAGGAATGGTTTACTCGCGTTGCAACGACGACGGAACTTATAAATCTTCCGTAGATAAATTTTACGACCAAGAAGATTTAGGAAAATGGGCAAGCGTAACTGGTGCAAATGCTGGCGATTTAGTTTGCGTACTTTCTGGAGATAAAAATAAAGTAAGAACACAATTAAGTGCTTTAAGAATGCACTTAGCCGAACAACTTGGTTTAAGAAAGAAGGACGAATTTGCCCCTCTTTGGGTAATAGACTTTCCACTTTTAGAATGGGATGAAGACACAAACCGTTACTATGCAATGCACCACCCTTTTACATCACCAAAACCCGGACAGCTTGAACTTCTAGCTACCAATCCCGGCGAAGTAAAAGCAAACGCTTACGATCTAGTTTTAAACGGAAACGAAATAGGCGGAGGCTCAATACGTATTCACGATAAAAAAATACAAGCTTTAATGTTCGATTATTTAGGTTTCACACCTGAAGAAGCGAAAGCACAGTTTGGCTTTTTGATGGACGCTTTCCAATACGGTGCACCACCTCACGGTGGACTTGCTTTTGGTTTGGATAGATTGGTTGCAATACTTGGCGGACAAGAAACCATCCGCGATTTTATTGCATTCCCAAAAAACAATTCGGGCCGCGATGTTATGATTGATGCCCCTGCTCCTATTGATCCAAAACAGTTAAAGGAATTAAATTTGGCTGTAACAATATCTAAGAAATAAAGCAAACATATTATTTCAAATTTCAGTGAAGTTTGAAATGCTTGATTATAAAACAATATATGCGCATTCTTAAAATTATTACATTTATAGTATTAGGGCTTTGCGTCTTAGCACTTTTAGTGTTTTTTGGCGGATGGTTGTATTATACTACTAAATTTCCAGTCGATGAAAAAGCCTATCCAGCCTATGTTGGTTATATAAATCAAGAAACGGCAGTATTAAATAACAGCTACCAACTTTGTGATCCTGAAGCAATATATCACGTACATCATGGTGCTTCAGAAAAAGGATATGCTGGCAATAAGAAGCAATTTAAGGAAACGTTATTGTTAAATTATAAAAACAACAATTACACAGATTCTGGATATTTAAATTTTCGATTTTTAGTTACTTGCGAAGGAAAACCGGGTTGGTTTGAAATAATTCAAGTTGACACTAATTATAATAAAACTCAATTTTCAGAAGAATTAGTTTCACAATTACTAGCGCTTACTGCTCAGGCAAAACACTGGAATATTATTAGTTTTAACGATGCACCCGTTGACTATTATATGTACGTATCCTATAAATTACAAAATGGAGAAATTGTTGAAATATTGCCTTAGCATATTGCTATTAGCAATTGTATTTATTTCTTGTAACGAGAACGCTTCAAACTTATCTGAAACAGAAAGAAAACAGCGCTCGGTTGCATTATATCAAGATGCAGAAAGTTTACATGCTGGGCAAGGAATACCTATGGTAATGACAAAATTAGAAGAAGCCGTTGCAATGGATCCTAATAATTGTGACGCTCTGCGAGAGCTTTCCGTGGCCTATTTAAAACGTGGAGTGATTGATGTTTGGAATACTAAATTTGATAAAGCCGTTAAGTGTAACCCAGAAATTTGGGTGCCTTGGAGAGGATACTTATACCTTCAATTTTACAGAGACTACGAAAAAGCAATTGCAGATTTTGACGCTTCAGATACATTAACTCCAAATTTTACAGATGCCCCACAAGGCCAAAGCGTTGATTATTGGCGAGGTATAGCATATTTAGGATTGAAGGATTATGAAAATTCAATTAAATTCCAAACCCGTTATATAGAAGAAGTAACCGAAGAAAACGGCGAAGATTGGGCAGAACCAACCGCATTTTTATACAGAGGAATAGCGCATTATGAAAACAAAAACCTCGAAGCTGCATTACTAGATTTTGATAAAATGATTCTTTATAATAAAAACAAAACGGCAGATGGTAGTTATTATAAAGCTTTAGTTTTGTTTGAACAAAACAAATGCGAAGAAGCTAAGAAAGAATTAGATACAGCAATCCAAAATTTTAATCTTGATTATTATAATAAGCACGATTATACTGAAGCTTTAAAACAAATTTATATCCAAGATCTTAACAATTTAGCAACTGCTATAAACACACAATGCCAGCTCAAAAAAGAAACTTACTAACTCGATTCTTTATTTGGAGGATAAAACACGTCTCGCATAAACAGTTTGTGTTAATCCTAAGCATTGCGGTTGGGCTTTTGGCTGGAATGGGCGCCGTAGTTTTAAAAAACCTTACACATCTTATTCAGAGCTTGTTACAGGGTAAACTTATTGCGCATTACCAAACTGCTTTTTATTTTATTTTTCCAATTATCGGTCTTTCACTCGCGCTTTTGGCAATGAAATACATAATTCGCCATAAAGTAAGCCACGGTATTCCTTCTACACTTTATGCCATTTCCAAAAGAAAAGGTTTTATGAAGCCATTCCAAATGTTTGCTAGCTTAATTACTGCGCCATTAACGGTTGGTTTTGGTGGCTCTGTAGGACTTGAAGGGCCAACGGTGGCAACTGGAGCAGCATTAAGCTCTAACCTTGCGCGATTTTTTCATATGAATCAATCCACGCGTACGTTATTAATTGGTTGCGCAGGTGCAGGAGCCTTGTCTGCCATTTTTAAAGCACCTATTGCCGCCATTATTTTTGCGGTTGAAGTTTTTAGCTTAGACCTTACCCTCGCATCAATGGTTCCTTTGCTTCTGGCATCGGTTTCTGCGATTACAACTTCATATTTCTTTCTGGGAAGTGAGGTATTACTCCCTTTTAAAATTACCGATAAATTTGTTATCAACGACATCCCTTTCTACATACTCTTAGGGTTGGTTGCCTCTATGGTTTCTATCTATTTCACAAAGACGTATTCTAATATTCAGGATTTCTTTGAAAAAATAGATTCGCCCATTAAACGTTTATTGATTGGCGGTATTAGTCTCGGAATTTTGGTTTACTTCATTCCGCCATTGTATGGCGAAGGATTTGATGTAATAAACAAACTTGTTGCCGGAAATCCACAAGCTGCTTTAGAAAACAATTTTTTCAATTTAGACCTTTCTAGTATTTGGGTGGTTATAATGCTTTTGGCTGGATTAGTAGTATTTAAAATTATTGCCAGCGCACTTACATTTGGAGCAGGTGGAGTGGGCGGAATTTTTGCACCAACTCTTTTTATGGGAAGTATTATGGGAAACTGTTTTGCGAAAATTTTAAATAACATAGGTATTCTGAACAATCCCGTTTCTGAAAGTAATTTCACATTAGTAGGAATGACTGGCTTAATGGCTGGTGTGCTTCATGCACCCTTAACTGCAATATTCCTTATTGCAGAAGTAACGGGTGGATACGAACTTTTTATACCTTTAATGCTTACCGCTGCTATTTCTTTTTCAATTACCAAATACTTTATCCCTCATTCGGTATACGCTATGGAACTTGGCCGAAAAGGAGAATTAATTACACACAATAAAGATCATGCTGTGCTTACGTTAATGGATATAAATACGGTTATAGAACGTGATTTTGTAAGCATCTATCCGGAAATGAATTTAGGTGAAATGGTACATGAAGCAGTAATTAAATCTAAAAGAAACCTTTTTCCTGTTTTGAATAAAAAAACGAATGCGTTGGAAGGAATTATACTTTTGGATGATCTACGACCTATTATGTTCGATCAAAAATTATATAAAGAAATAAAAGCGAATGAGCTAATGAGCCTTCCGCCAGCTATTATTGATCTTGAAAAAGATAAAATGACAGATGTAATGAAAAAATTTCAGGATACTGGTGCCTGGAATCTTCCTGTTATCAATAAAGGAGTGTATTATGGTTTTGTTTCAAAATCGAAGTTACTTACAGCGTATCGCAGAAAATTAATTGCTTTTTCGGAGAAATAATTTAGCGTCAATAATTAAAAAAATAAAATGAAATATTTCATTATCGTATTGTTCTTTTCTGTACTTATCACTTTAAGCACAGGATTTTACATAAAACCTGAAGATGAAGCCACTGGCAAATTAATTATCGGCTTAAGCTTAATGGCTGGTTTTTTTATTTTAATGCCATCGTTTATATATCATCGTTGGAAAGACAAGAAAGTACAAGATTATATGTTGAGTAAGGAAAACATATTAAAAATGAAGGAGCATCAGAAAAAAAAAGTAAAAGCAAATGAGTGATTTTTATTTTTTTTACATTGAGAACAAATAAAAATTGTACCAAAGCTAGTTTAGGTTTCTTCTCTCAACAAAAAATCGCTTTAGCAAGTTTGAAGCCTCTTCTACCATTATACCACCAATCATAGTAGTTTTTGGATGCAGCTTTGTGTTTAATGAAATACACCCACGTTGCTCATCTCTCGCTCCGTAAACAATCTTCGATATCTGACTCCAAAAAAGTGCCCCAGCACACATTTGGCAAGGCTCAATAGTTACATACAACGTGCAATCTATCAAATATTTCCCGCCCAAGTTATTTGCAGCGGCGGTAATTGCCTGAATTTCAGCGTGAGCTGTTACATCATTCAAAGTTTCCGTAAGGTTGTGCGCACGGGCAATAATTTGATTATTTATGACGATTACGGCACCAATGGGAATTTCTCCTTTTTCATATGCAGCTTCAGCCTCTTGAAAAGCGCGTTTCATAAAATAAGTGTCATTATAGGGATCTATCATTTCGGTATTCTGAATTCAGAGTATAAAACTACAAATTATGTTTAAGTCGTTGTTCATTTTTTCAAATTAACAAATACTGAATAATGTATCTTTACACCGTGCCAGAAAACATTTTAAAGACCATAAACTACCCTAAAGACCTTCGGAATATCCCAAAGGAAAAGTTACCGCAACTTGCGAAAGAACTTCGTGAATTTATTATAAATATCGTTGCCACAAAAGAAGGGCATTTAGGGGCTAGTCTTGGTGTAATAGAACTTACAATTGCTTTACATTACGTTTTTAATACACCAGATGATATTTTAGTTTGGGATGTTGGTCACCAAGCTTATGGACATAAAATATTGACCGGCAGAAAAGAGATTTTTCACACCAATAGGCAATTGGGTGGCATCAGTGGTTTTCCTAAAAGAGATGAAAGTGAATACGACACTTTTGGAGTTGGCCACAGTAGTACCGCGATTTCGGCAGCATTGGGAATGGCTATTGCTTCAAAATTAAAAGGTAAAAGCAACAAACAACATATTGCAATTGTAGGAGATACTTCTATAGCAAGTGGCATGGCCTTTGAAGCTTTAAACCATGCTGGGGTTACAGACACTAATCTTTTAGTAATCTTAAATGACAATGCTATTGGAATAGACCCAAGTGTTGGTGCTTTAAAAAAATATTTCACCAAAGTGAAATACAACAGCGCTAAAGATGCAGATAATATATTTGAAGCCTTAAATTTTAACTATTCTGGACCTATAGATGGTCATGATTTAGATTTGGTGATTTCAGAATTAGAACGATTAAAGAATATTCAAGGGCCAAAAGTACTTCATTTAATTACAAAAAAAGGGAAGGGGTTACGGCAAGCAGAAGAAAATCAAGTGGTTTATCATGCCCCCGGAAAATTTGACGCACTTACAGGAGATCTTGCTCCAAAAAGTACTGAAATATTACCCCCAAAATTTCAGGATGTATTCGGAAAAACCTTGGTTGAATTAGCATCAACGAATGAAAAAATAATAGGAATTACTCCCGCAATGCCTACAGGAAGCTCCTTAAAATTTATGATGGATACTTTTCCTGATAGAGGTTTTGATGTTGGTATTGCCGAACAACATGCAGTTACTTTTGCCGCAGGATTGGCTACACAAGGGTTTACCGTTTTCTGCAACATTTATTCAACATTTCTACAAAGAGCGTACGATCAAGTTATACATGATGTTTGTTTGCAAAAGATACCAGTGATATTTTGTTTAGATCGTGCCGGCATTGTGGGTGAGGATGGAGCTACGCATCATGGTATTTTTGATTTGGCTTTTTTAAACTGTATTCCAAACCTCATCATTTTTGCACCTCGCAACGAAATTGAACTTCGAAATATTATGTTTACCGCACAACAAGGGTTGGATTTGCCAATTTTTATTCGCTATCCACGCGGTAGAGGGAAAATTTTAGATTGGCAAAAACCGTTCAAAGCTATTAAAATAGGTAAAGCTGAAATTTTAAATGAAGGCACAGACATTGCAGTTATTTTTATTGGTACAATAGTAAATAATGTTATTGAGTCAATCGAAAAACTTACTACTTTAGAGCAAGAAAAAATTGGTTTAGTTGATATTCGTTTTTTAAAACCTTTGGATGAAAATTTACTTCATACAATTTTTAAGAAATACAATATCATAATTACTGTAGAGGATGGAACTACTATTGGTGGTTTGGGAACTACTGTTGCTTCTTTTGCAACTTGCAATGGTTATACAAACAAGCTTGAAATTTTGGGAATTCCAGATTTGTTTCCTGAGCACGGTAGAGTTTCAGAATTACAGGATAAAGTAGGGATTTCTTCAGAAAAAATAAAGCATACGCTTCAAAAATACTTATAAAAAAGAGGCTCTTCCGAGCCTCTTTTAAATTTTAAATATGATATTCAACCTTAGTTGATAATCAACTTAGTTGTTTGAGAACGATCGGCACCTTTAATTTCTATTAAGTAAATACCTGAAGTAAGTCCAGTTGCATCAACAGATGCGCTCTGGTGAAGTTCAATTGTTTGGTTGAACACTTTTCTACCGTTCATATCAAAAATAGCTACTGTAGCTTCTCCTACGTCAAATCGAGATTTTATGTTAAGCACTCCATTTGAAGGGTTAGGAAATACTATGAAACTATTTTCAATAGTACTGTCTGAAATACCTAATTCACAACCTACAGGAATATCAAACGCTTCTGTACCATCTTGTTTACTACTAGAGCTTCCTTGATCTGCACTTTCACCAAGACCACGCTTGGCAAATGCACGCCATATAAGGCACCTGTTAGCACCACCGTTAGCAAGTTCATCTGCTTCTAAAATTGCATCACGACCATCTACAAAACCAGGGCTACAAGGTTGAAGCTTTAACCCATCCATCACTAACTGTAAGGCAATGTTATTACCGCCAGTACCATTTTTAATATCTGGGTCAAAACCATATTGATCTATTAAATCCCATGTTAAATCCCAAAGCATTGTGGCCCATACAGAACCTACTCCGTGTGGAGCAACTTGAGACTTTATACTATTATATGTAAAATCATTAATTGCAAAATCGGTAGAATAGAATTTGGTTCTAATACCTCTACCACCTATTCCTTGTCCTTTGACGTAGGTAGCAATACCGCGATAATCATCTCCTGCATCTCCGGCTTTCATTGTTAGCATTAGTCCAAAATAATCGCTCCAACCTTCGCCCATTTGTTCTTGATTTTGCAAACAACCAGTATTAGCAGAACCACCTGTTAAGCGGTTAGAAATACCATGACCGTACTCGTGGGCTATTATAACGTTATCTAAATCTCCATCTCTTTTAAAATTATCTGTTCCACTACCATCATCTTTTAATGTTGCGCTAATTGTATCTCCATTTAATAATGAAGCTATAAGCGCCTCTCCATCTGCTCTGTAGATCATAATTCCAGGAATGGTGATTGAAGAACCATTACCACCCATAGCAATTGGGTCTGCGGAAGAATCATTGACTACAATTACCCCTACAGCACCAGCCGTTTGCGCAGCATCTATTTTTACATTGTAGCTACAAGTTCCTCTTCTAATTAAAACAATTTTTCCACTTAAATCGGCGGCATTAGTAATATTGTCGCATCCATCATGAGGATCTGTAGATGCACCAGAGTTATCATCTTCTATAACAACAAGATCTGCAGTTATACCAGCGACAGGAACAGGTGGAGCAAAATTTGAATCAAGACCGTAATACGATCCAGATAATGGTCCGCTATTTACCGTTAAGAAAGTTCCTAATACATTGCCTGGCGCGCTCCAAAGATACATTTGCATTCTTGGGTTACTACCATCTGGAGGTGTACCAAAATTGGCATTATTTAAACCACTACCGTCTTGCGCATCTGCTGCTACAAAGTCGTTTCCAAGTCCAGGATTACCATAATTATTTTTTTGAAAGTTTCCACTTTCTTCATCAAAACCGTAATAATACATAATATCGTGTATCATATTGTTCATATAGAACAAGTTGGTTATTGCACCATCTGTAAAATTACTGGGAGATTGAGGAAGATTGAAAGGGAAATCGAAAGTAAGGGTTGGTCCACCATCTGCGGCTGCACCGTTCCCATTATTACCAGAAATGTCTTCTCTTGCCCAAGCGTTGTTCCCACGTGTTTCTTCAAATTCTGCACCTGCAACGCCATCCCAATCGTGCCATCCAAACGGAGAGTTATTAGCATCCGAAGGATCTACAACTATTTCATCTGGGCCATCATTAGGTGCCATTAATGGAAGTGGAAATACACGATATGTTGCTCCATCACCCAATGTTCTATTATAATTTTCTACTTTAGTTTTTCCGAAAAGAATACTTTCCGCATTAAAACCTGTATTAGAATATGAATGTGAACCCTCAAAATTACAGCTAACAACCCAATCCATTGTACTTAATAATTCACCGCTTAAAGCATCTATACGAACACTATAATAATGTGATCCATCCAAAAGAGAGATGCTTAAATCCCACGCAAGTCGCAAGACAGTAGTGTTATCCGTTTTTTGATAAACAAGCTCTACAGGAATATCTACAGCAGAAATTCCGCCATTAGTATATATATAGCTATTGTTTGATACGGTTTCCAACAAATTAAGATTTAAAGGATTTTGAAGTCCTAAAGCATTTGCAGCTTTAGAAATTGCTCCCACCGCAGATATTGATGGCGTAGTACTGTTAACCTTTACCGCTAAATTTTCGATGAAGGCCACTTTTGCGCTTATTACCGCACCATCCTTAATAACAAAAGGTGATGTAGAATTGAATAACTTAATACCCTGATAACGCTGTTCGACATAAATATTTTGAACTTGCAGACTTTTTGAAAAAGTTTGCGAAGCAATTGAAATGTCTGAAACATCTTGCTGTTGCAGAGAATGTTGTGATTTGTTTTGTTGAAGATACGATTTTATCACACTGCTGTAATCCTGTGCAAAGGAAACGTTCACGGCAAAAATAATAAGTAAGTAAAGAATTTTTTTCATAAGATTTAAAATTAAATTTTTAAGTGATTTTAGATAGAGAAATTAATAATCAAAATATGTTGATTATTAATTTCCAAAATATAGAATTTATAAAAATATCATAAAATTGGTTATTATCCCCCTAATAATGTAACTTTTAACATTTATTGACGCAAAAAATCTTTTCATTTTAAATAAACGTATTAATTACAATACGAATTGCGTATCATTAAAGTGGAAACGAAATCCATATTTTACAAAATAATTGTATAATTGCTAGTTTATAATTAATTTGGAAGTTTGCGAACTTTCAGCACCTTCTATCTTAATTAAATAAACACCTGCATTTAATCCATTTATATTTACAGTAGTGATAGTTTGTAGTTCTACCTGCTGACTGAATACTTTTCTTCCGTTAATATCAAAAATAGATACGGCAGCAGTACCAACATCAATGCGAGACTGTATATTTATCTGTCCGTTTGATGGATTTGGATAGATTATGAAGTTATTAATACTACCATTATCATTCACACTTAATTGGCAATCTGCTGGTACATCAAAAGCTTCAGCTCCATCAGACTTGCTGTTAGAACTTCCTTGGCTAGCACTTAACCCCAAACCTCTTCTTGCAAAAGCGCGCCAGATTATACATCTGTTTGCGCCTCCGTTGGCCAATTCATCTGCTTCAAGAATAGCATCCCTTCCATCCACAAATCCTGAGCTACAAGGTTGCAATTTCAACCCATCCATTACCAATTGTAAAGCAATATTATTACCGCCTGTACCATTATATAGATCTGCATCAAAACCATATTGACCTATAAGATCCCATGTCATTTCCCATAGCATAGCCGCCCATACAGAACCTACTCCGTGGGGAGCAACTTCAACTTTAATATCATCATAAGTATGAGGATTTACACTAAAATCAGTACTGCAAGGATATGTTCTAATACCATTTGAATCGCCAGAGGCATAAGATCGCATTGGCCTAGCAGTTGCTCCTTGATCTCCTACATAAATAGTCATAACAGATGCAATATAATCGCTCCAACCTTCGCCCATTTATTCTTGATTACCAAGACATCCTGTATTTCCTGGACCTCCTGTAAGTCTGTTCGAGATTCCATGGCTATATTCGTGAATTACAATTTCTGTATCTAGATCGCCATCCTTACTTACTCCTACACTTGAACCATTGATGGTTCCGTTTATAGATCCTGACTGAAGTTGTGCAATAATAGCATTTCCGTCAACATCTGATATAGCAAAAGCTGGAATAGAAACTTGGCAACCTACTACTCCACCACCCATAAGCGGAGGATCGCCTGCTTCATTATTTACTATAATTACAGCATCGGCACCATTATTTTCGGCAGCCAATACTTTAAATTCACATTCGCCTCTTCTAATCACAACGATTTTTCCATTTAAGGCACCGCCGTTGGTAATATTGTCGCAACCGTCGTTTGGATCTGTAGAAGCACCAGCATTGTCATCTTCAATTAAAACCAAATCGCTTGTTAAGTTTAATGGAATACCCCCTCCAAAATTTGCTGGTGTTCCAGCATAAATACCCGCTAACGGCCCACCATTACCATAATTGTTTTCTTGAAAATTTCCACTAACCTCATCAAAACCATATTGATATGTTACATCGTGTATAACATTATTTAAGTAAAACAAGTTAGTTGTAGCTGCATCACGAAAATCTGCTGGAGATTGTGGTAAATTGAATGGAAAGTCAAAATTTAAAGCAGCGCCTCCATCTGGTGAATATCCAGAATTCGTATCACACAGATCTAAATAGGCGTATGCATTATTCCCTCTCGTAATTGTAAATTCATCACCCACAGCACCATTGGTGTCATGCCATCCAAATGGAGATGCAGTGGCGTCTTCTGGAGTAATTTCCAATGTATCTGGACCATCTGCTGGGCTACGTAATGGCAATGCAAATACTCTATATTGAGCATCAGCAAGCATGTTATTTTTAACTGAAGTATTATTTTCAAATAAAACACTTTCAGCATTTACAGTATTATGATTTTTGTGGTTTCCAGAAAAATGGGGAATGTTACATTGTGAAACCCAATCCATTGTTTCTAATAGTTCACCTGTAACAGCGTCTATACGAACGCTATAATAATGTTCTGCATTTAAAAGATAAATGCTCAAATCCCACGCTAATCTTAAAGTGTTTGTGGTTTCCATATTTTGATACACCAATTGTACAGGAATGTTTTGCAAAGAAATATTTCCGTTAGAAAAAGTATATCCATTATCTATCCCGTTTTCAAGTAACATTAGATTTGATGGTGCATTAAGCCCCAATGCCGCTGCTACTTTTGCAATTGCAATATTTGGAGTTAAAGTTGGAGTTAAAGCTGGTGAAGTTGTGTTAACTTTTGAAGCTAAATTTTGAACAAAAGAAACTTTTGCTTTTGCAACAGCACCACTCTGTAAAACAAAAGGTGAAGTAGAATTAAAAACTTTAATTGACTTAGGCACTTTGTAAATAACATTATATTCAGTACTTTAGGGTTAATTAAACAACTAATTATGAATCAAAGATTCAAA
>CAZFUX010000049.1:0-14071 GCA_964522085.1 uncultured Aequorivita sp. | reverse complement strand
CTACATTACGTAAGAAAAGAGAAGGGAATACACAACAACGTAGTGAAACTAATCATTTAAGAGTTTAGGTCTCACTTCTAAAATCTAACGTTTTTAAAAAAGACGGGGGAAATCAACAACCCCCGTCTTTGCTGAAAATACTATCAATCACTAATCGAGTATTTTCACAACTAAAAACATCTTTTAATCTTCACCTAAGCTCCAAGACAATTCTATATTCGAATCGGCTGGGCTTACCCGTATATATCCTTGCATTTCTTGGTGAAGTGCAGAACAAAAATCAGTACAATACATTGGCCAAACACCTACTTGTTTTGGTTCCCAAACCAAGGTTTCAGTTGCTCCTGGCATAATAAGCAATTCAGCTGTATTAGCACCAATTACTGCAAAACCGTGCGGTACATCGAAGTCTTGTTCGTGGTTTGTAATGTGAAAGTAAACTTTGTCTCCAACTTTTACACCTTCAATATTATCAGGGTTAAAATGGCTTCTAATCATATTCATATAAACATGTACTTCTTTACCTTCACGCTCTACTCTAACATCACTATCTTGAATAACAGCATATTTGTGTTTGTTTTCCGCAAGCTTATATATTTTTCTCGAATTTGGCGCCACTAATTCCGCAGGAATACCAGCAGCATAATGAGGTTCTCCTATAGTAGGAAAATCTAACAACAGTTCCATTTTATCACCCGTAATATCGAATAACTGAGCAGATTGTGTAAGCTCTGGACCTGTTGGAAGGTATCTGTCTTTTGTAATCTTGTTCAATGCTACAAAGTATTTACCAAATGGTTTACGAGAGTTTCCACCAGGAATCATACCATGACCTACAGAGTAAAATACTGGCTGACGGTCTAACACTTCCCATGTACCAACTTTCCATTTTACTACTTCAGAAGAAATAAAGAAGGTAGTATACGCATTTCCTTTATCGTCAAATTCTGTGTGAAGTGGCCCTAGACCTGCTTGTTTTACAACACCTGCAAGGATATCATCAAATTTTAAGATTGGAATACCGTATGCTTCACCATCAAATTTTTTGTTTTCGACAGCATCGATCATTTTGGTAAAACTGTGAACTGTTAAATCTGCAGAAAGCTTTCCGTTACCTACAATGTATTCTCCTGTTGGGTCAACATCACAACCATGTGGCGATTTTGGGGTTGGCAAGAAATAAACTGCTCCAGGAACATCCATTGGGTTTACCGTAAGAACTTCATCCATCATAGTAGAAGTAGCAGTATGCGTATCTTCATCCAAAATATTGTGTGCGTATTTTGCAGGAACTTTAGTTCCACCACCGTTATTAACATATTCTTCGATTACTTTCCAATTTACGGCAGCAATAAAATCTTTATCATTTTGTGAAGCATTTACCTCAAGTAAAGAGTGAGCTTCTTCAGTGTTATAAGTAGTAAAGAAGAACCAACCATGACTCTTATTGCGACCAGGGTGCGAAAGGTCGTAATTAAATCCAGGCATCATAAGCTGGAATTTAATCGCCATATGCCCTGTTTCAGGTGCTACACTAATAAATGTAAGTGCTCCTTTAAAGTTTCCTTTGTAGTCTTTAATAGACATATCTTTCTGAGGCACTGGTACAGAAAAGCGTGTTCCTGCTACCACATACTCTGTGTTTTCAGTTATAAATGATGAACTGTGATTACCCGCACTGTTTGGAATTTCAATTATTTCTTCCGTTTTAAAACTTTCTAAACCAATTCGTGCTATACGTGGTGTGTTGTTCCCATTAATAAACACCCAGCGACCATCTAATACACCGTTTGTTTGTGAAATATCTGGGTGGTGAGAATCGTCCCAAGGCACAAAGCCATACGATGTGTTCAGCATAGGTTTTGTTTCTTCAGTATACCCCCATCCGTTTTCTGGATTTTGTGAGAAAACAGGAAGCACTTTAAGTAAACGTCCTGATGGCAATCCGTATACAGCAAGTTGACCACTAAATCCACCAGATACGAAAGCATAAAACTCATCGAGTTCACCTGGAGCAACGTACACTTTTTCAGCGACATTGGTGGCCAAACCACCCTGCCCCTTATTTCCTCTTTTGTTTCCGCCATTGTTACAGCTCACTAAACTGGCAACCATAATCAAGGAGATCAAAATATTGATTGTTTTTTTCATCTTTCTATGTATTTATATTACTTAATTGATTAGTTAGTTCGCTGGTAATATCACTTTATCCACTACGTGTACAATTCCATTGCCCGCTGGAATACTTGCAAGAATTTTTGCGCCTCCCACATAAACATCTTCACCTTTCACTTCTACGGTGGCATCATTGCCATCTGCCTGTCCAACTTTCTTAAATTTTTTCAAGAAATCTTTTGAATAGTTACCTGGCGTTACGTGATGCTTAAGTATCGAAGCTAACTTTTCTTTATTTTCAGGTTTTAAAAGATCTTCCACAGTTCCTGCTGGCAAGGCATCGAAAGCTGCATTGGTAGGTGCGAAGACCATTAAAGGTCCAGCATTTACCAATGAATTCTCCAACCCTACAGCCTGTACTGCTGCCACTAGCGTTGTGTGGTCTGGTGAACCGATTGCAATTTGGAGCACGTTAGGTTTTGATTCATCATCTTCGATAAATGCCTGCCCTTTGTTACTAACTGAGGCATCGCTTTGAGTGGAACTTTCAACATTAGTTTCCGTTTCGTTGTTTGTTTCGTTTTTACAGGCTGAAAACAAAAGCAGTGCAGCCGTAACAAATAGTAATTTGAATGTTGTTTTCATTTTAGTTTTGGTTTTTAAAGCCTTGCAGAGCCTAAACCCTGCAAGGGGATTTGGTTGTTTAAGTATATAGATTAAAGTGTTCTAAAATATTCTAACACTTGTCTGGCTTCTTCTTCGGTCAGGTTTTGATTCGCCATCGGGGAGCCATTAAACTCTATTAAAAGAGCTTTGGCTAACGGGTCTTTTTTAATCATATCTTCCGGATCTAAAATCATATTCATAATCCATTCTGGAGTACGTCTAAGTAAGATTCCTTTTGGAGCTGGACCAATAAATTTTTTATCTGGTTTGTGGCAAGCCATACATTTTGTTTTGTAAACTTCCATTCCTTTGGTGGCCATTGCTTGATCAATCTCCGCAGGAAGCACTAAGTTTTTAATTGGGCCAACCCCTTTATTTGTTAAATCTATCATTTCTGAAGGCTTTACAGTTGTTTCTGGTTCTGCCTTAGGAGTTTCAGTAGCAACTGGCTTTTGTCCAATTTGGATACCGTCTTTCTTTTTTTCTTCTTTTCCGCCACAGCTAATCAAGGTCATGATTGCAATTGCTGCTAGTGATTTCATTATGTTTTTCATAGTTGTTATAATTATTTATACGACAAAATTAGTGTGAGAGCATTAGATAGAATATGATTTTCGTCATAAATGAGATTTTTTTATCCTTTAATCCTCAAAACAAAGATTACAAGGTTTTGAAGAATTAATTATGATGAAAGTCATTTTTAAACATATTCTTAAAAAGTACTTTTGAAAAAACAAAAGACTATGAGAAACATTCTATTACCTACAGATTTTTCAGTGAATTCAAAGAATGCGATTAAGTTCGCAATAAAGTTTTTTGAAGGTGAAACTTGCACGTTTCATATTCTTAATTCTCAAAAACCATCTGGCTATTTAACCGCCGATGTGATTTCTGGCGCTCCAGGAAATTCGGTTTATGAAGGTGTTTTGAACGATAATAAAAAGGAACTTGAAAAAATGGTTCAATTTTGTGAATCAGTTTCTGTAAATGAAGATTTTACTTTCATCCCAAAATTAGATTTTGATAATATAGTAGATGCAATAAACCAAGCGGTTACCCTGAATAGTACTGAACTTATTGCTATGGGAACCAACGGAGCCACTGGCGCAGAAGAAGTGGTTTTTGGGAGCAACACTTTAAAAATTATAAGAAATGTTAATTGTCCCGTTATCGCCGTTCCAACAGGATATGCTTTTGAAAAAATTCAATCGGTCTTGCTCTCCCTCAATTATCAAAATGATGTTACGAGCAAAGAATTAGCAATCCTTTTGGGAATAGTAAAAAAACACAAAGCATCGTTAAAAATTCTAGAAATAGAAGAAGAAAAAATTGAACTTGTACCACAAAAAAGCAATCAAGAAGAACTATTTAAAGAAATAACTATCGAGCATTTTTGTATTAAAAATCTTCCTGTACCGATGGCTATAAATGCTTTTGAACAGTTAATACCAGTTCAGCTTCACGTAATGTTTGTGGAGCGTAAAAAGTTTTTGGATCGCTTCATTTTTGGATCGGATACTTCAAGAATTAGTTATAGTTCGCGCGTGCCCTTATTGGTTTTACATAAATAATTTAAACTTTCCTTGGAGTTTAAACCTTGAAAATATTCTCTTAGTTTACTATCAAAAATTTATTCTTTTTAAGCGTTCGCACAAGGGTTTTTACATAATCGCGAATAGTTTTTGAAGCTTTTGGTGGATTTATAATATCTATATTTCCACGCCATATTAAATCTTTTTCCTTAGAGGGGCAGAGACAATATAAAGAAGTTTCAGTATTGTAAACTGGGTAATCCTCAGTTTGTTCGTTGCCGTAAACGAGCTTATTTTCATTATAATAATCACTAAAAGATTCAAAATTTTTATTCAGATTCCGATAAGATTGTACAATAGTAACCTTACTTTCCTGTCCTGTAACTTTAGAAAATAGAACCGCATCAAAGCCTGCGGCCAAAAGCTGTTTTTCAAGATTTGCTAAATTCTCTTCAGATTGGTTAATCTCATCCACGGGAACTTCAAAATAATCAACGCTTTTTACTGCAGTCACGTTTTCTGCCTCTAAAGCTTTCACTAGGCTGTATTCAAATTGGCGCTGCAAACCGCCATCTGGTGTTAAACCGACTACTAATACTTTATTGGCTTGAAAATTTGGACTTTCCTCATTTATGTATTCATCCACCAAACGACTGCTGGAACAACTGGAAAGCAGTAATGCGAAAACCAAAAGCGTAAATAATCTTTTCATAGCGTTTTAATTAGTCAGAGCAATTATAAAAGTAAGCGTATGTAAATATACAGTTCTCTTTTTCAAATTTTGATTTGAATATAAAGGAAGGAATAAACCTACAGGATTTTAGCAATTTCAAGTATGATAATTATCATCCAATAGCGTAGAGGTTTGAAAATAAATCATAATAATTATTATGTGTAAATAAATTAATTACCTTTGTTAACCAAACGGTTAAATCATAAAGTTGAAAAATGGCAAAGACGAATAAAAACAAGGACACCGAGGGGCAAATACTAGAAGCAGCCAAGGACGTATTCCAAAAGAAAGGAATGGATGGCGCGCGAATGCAGGAAATTGCTAATGAAGCAGGTATAAACAAAGCAATGCTTCACTACTATTATCGCAGCAAACAATTGCTTTTTGAAGCGGTTTTCAGTAATGCATTTTCGCTTTTAGCGCCGCAGCTTAACAAAATTATGAATGATGATTCCTCAATAGAAAAGAAGGTGAAAAATTTCACCAGCAATTACATTTCCTTTATATCGAAGCATCCCTACTTGCCCAATTTCATCATTCAGGAATTGAATAGGAACCCGAAGTTTTTTGAAAAAATTCAAAAAAGCGAAGCTTTCCCAACGCTTGAAAAATTTAAAATTCAAGTAAAAGAAGAAGTTGAAAAAGGCATTTTAAAACCTATAGAAGGCGAACAGCTTTTTATAAATATTATTTCGTTGAATATATTTCCTTTTGTCGCAGCGCCTTTAATTAAAGGGTTTTTAAAAATTGAAGACAAGGGATTTAAACAACTAATGCAAGAGAGGAAAGTTGCGGTTTCTGAATTTATTATCAATTCAATAAAGAAATGAAAAAGATAGCATTCATACTATTCGGAGTTTTACCCATACTAACGTTTGCACAACAAACGCTCAGTTTGGAAGATTGCTACGCCCAAACCGAAAAGAACTATCCGTTGGCAAAACAAAAAGGTTTATTAGAAGAAAAGCTAAATTCTGAAATTAAGATTTTAGAAAAGGAAAGACTTCCAAAGTTAGACTTGAACTTACAGGCTACTTACCAATCCGATGTTATTGAATTTCCTTTAGTAATCCCAAATTCTACTATTGAACCACCCAATAAAGACCAATATCGTGCAACCTTAGACGCAAACCAATTAATATATAACGGCGGAAACATTGCTGCGAATACAAAGCTGAAAACCGCAGAACTAGCATCGCAACAGCAACAAATTACAATTAATCTTTACTCTTTAAAAAGCCGCATCAATCAAAATTACTTTAGTGTTTTGCTTTTTCAAGAACGGGAAAAACTGCTCCTTTCAAAAATGGAACAGCTCGATGCTCGCTTAAATGAAGCAAACGTTGGAGTGAAATATGGCGCGGTCCTCCCCGCTTCTGAACAAATATTAAAAGCAGAACTTCTTAAACTAAAGCAACAAATTTCACAAATCAAATTCGATAGAAAAAAAGCACTCAACAATCTCTCTTTATTGCTTTCTCAAAACTTAGACAGTGATATAACTTTAGTGAATCCAGACATTTTGGTCGCCCCAGAAATAGAATCGCAACGTCCCGAATTGGAACTTTTCGACCTGCAAGAAATGCAATTGGAAGCTTTAAAAGAAGTACTTTCAAAAAATAACTTCCCCAAGCTTTTAGGATTTGCACAAGCTGGTTATGGTAATCCAGGGTTGAATATGTTGGACAATTCATTTCAGGATTTTTATATGATTGGGTTGAAAATGAATTGGAACTTTTTCGATTGGGGAAAAATGAAAGAGAAAAAACAAGTTGTAGATATTTCAAAAGAAATAGTTTCAACAGAAAAAGAAACCTTTTTGCTAAACAATCAAATGCAACAAAAAGAAGCTGAAAATGACATTGATAAATATGAAATCATGCTCCAAAAAGACACTGAAATTATAGAGTTACGTGAAAGGGTTTTACAAACCACAACTTCACAATTGCAAAACGGAGTCATCACTTCTTCAGAATATATTACGGAACTCAACAATCTATATGAAGCGAAGATTGACGAGCAATTGCATAAAATACAATCGTCACTTGCAAAGGCGAATTATAAAGTAATTAAAGGAGATTTCAATTAAATAGTTATGATGAAAAATATAAAAATATTGTTTTTGGCAAGCTTATTTGGAAGCCTATACTCCTGCTCCAACAGTGAAAAAGCCGATGGCTACGGTAATTTTGAAGCTACTGAAATTACAATCTCCTCGGAAGCAAACGGGAAGCTTGAATTTCTGAATTTAAAAGAAGGACAGATTTTAGAAAAAGGAGCATTAGTTGGACTGGTTGATACAACGCAACTATATCTAAACAAACAGCAATTGCTCGCTTCAAAAGCAACGGTTGCTTCAAAATCGGATGGTGTTTGGTCGCAAGTGAGTGTTTTGAACCAACAATTACAAACGGCAAAAACCGAACAACAGCGCATTCAAAATATGTTTACTGAAAACGCCGCCACCCAGCGTCAATTAGATCAGACCAATAGTCAAGTGGACGTTTTTAAAAAGCAAATTCAAAATGTGGAAACCCAAAATGCGCCCATCATAAACGAGGTGAAATCTATCAATGCTAAAGTGGCACAAATTGAGGATCAGCTATCAAAATGCAGTATCATCAACCCAAAAAAAGGCACTGTGCTTACCAAATATGCCGAAGTGGACGAGATAACTTCATTTGGAAAACCGCTTTATAAAATAGCCGATTTGGAAGAAATGACACTTCGTGTTTACGTAAGCGAAACACAACTTTCGAACATTAAAATTGGGCAGCAAGTAACCGTGAAAATTGATACCGGCGAAGCAATGAAAGATTACGAAGGAACTATTAGTTGGATTTCGGCTTCGGCAGAATTCACCCCAAAAATAATTCAAACCAAAGAAGAGCGGGTAAACTTGGTTTATGCAGTAAAAATTACAGTAAAAAACGACGGCAGCCTAAAGATTGGCATGCCTGCAGAGATGTGGATAAACAATCTATAAATAGAAAAAAATGGAAGATACTAGCGATAATCTAGACACCTATTTAGACAATCATTTTATACACCGAAGTAATTGGTTGCGAGCGGCTGTTCTTGGCGCTAACGATGGTATTCTATCCACCGCCAGTATTGCTATTGGGGTTGCTGCGGCGAGTGCTACGAGAGACCCGATAGTTTTGGCAACAGTAGCGGGCTTGGTGGCTGGAGCATTATCAATGGCGGCAGGTGAATACGTTTCAGTTAGCTCACAAACAGATATTGAAAAAGCTGATATTGAACGAGAAAAAATAGAATTGGCAGAAATGCCAGAGATAGAATTACTTCGATTAGCAGAAATCTATGAACAGCGCGGTCTAAAAAAAGAAACAGCGCTAATTGTGGCAAAAGAATTCACCGAAAAAGATGCCTTGGCTGCACACGTTAGGGATGAATTGGGAATAAATGAAATTAGCCAAGCAAAACCAATACAAGCTGCATTAGCTTCTGGGGCTTCATTTGTTGCCGGTGGAATTCTCCCGCTTTTTGTAACGCTATTACTTCCCTTAAAAAATTTAGAATTTACGCTATACGGTTCAGCAATATTTTTCCTAATAATTTTAGGAATAGTTGCTGCCAAAACAGGTGGCTCGAGTATCTGGAAAGCAATTATTAGAATTACTTTTTGGGGAACTTTAGCCATGGGAATTACAGCGTTAATCGGGTATCTTTTTGGAATAAACCTTTAATCACATTAAACATAATAAATATAAAAACACACATTATGAAAAAAACAATTTTATCATTAGCAATCGTTTCAGCAGTATTAATAAGCTGTAACGAAACAAAACACAAAGAAGGAAGGACAGACTCCGTTGAAGCTACCGAAGAAGTTCACGAACACCAAATGGAAGAAATGACAACCGAAAAGCATGTAATGAACAATGAATGGGTAAAGGAAATTAAACTAGACAATGGCAACAAGTGGCAGGCAAATATAGAAACTACCGAAGGGGTGAATAAAATGCTCAGCTCGGTTAAATCCAGTGAGCCAAAAACCGTGGAAGATTATCACGCTTTAGCTTCAAAACTAAACGACGATAAAAATGTAGTGGTTAAGAAATGTACGATGGAAGGTCCTTCGCACGACAATCTACACGTTTTTCTTCACCCACTTATTGAGAAAATTGAAGCCTTAGGTAAAGTTTCAACTCCCGCCGAAGGTGCTGAAGTTACAGCAAGCATCAAAGAAAATCTTGATGGGTATTATGAGTATTTTAAATAAAGAAATCATGGAAAAACATAATTATAATGTAGATATCACCTGGCGACAAGAACGTAAAGGACTGATGTGTTCGCCAGAATTGGCAAGTGGTAGTTCTATTACTGCTAACTGCATTGAAGTTGCCACACCGCCAGATTTCCCAAAAGGAATGCCGAATATTTGGTCGCCTGAGCATCTTTTTACCGCCGCCGTTAGCAGCTGCTTAATGACAACTTTCTTGGCGATTGCCGAAAACTCAAAGCTGGATTTTTCTGGTTTCAGTTGCAAATCGAAAGGAATTATGGAAAAAGTAGATGGTAAATATTTAATGACGGAAGTAATTCTGGAACCAACCGTAACCATCAAAGACGAAAAAGACCGCGAGCGTGCGGAGCGAATCGTTCAAAAATCGGAAGCCGCTTGTTTGATTTCAAATTCTATAAAATCGAAGATTACGATGGAAGTTACCATCAACATTGCGTAATGATAATTAATATTGGTATTTAGAAAATCACATAGTTTTCAATAATGACATAGGACAAAAGGACATAAGACGTCTATTTTATATTTCTTAACGAAAGAGCATACGTTTAAATAATCTTTTAACTTTTTTAATAAATGAGCATTTCCCTCAGCAATATCAGCAAATCCTACAAAAAGGTAAAAGCGGTACAGGACATTTCGTTTGATGTGAAACCGGGCGAACTTTTTGGTCTAATCGGACCTGATGGCGCTGGGAAAACAACCATTTTTAGAATTTTGACAACGCTTTTAATTCCAGATAAGGGTGTTGCCAATGTAGCAGGATTTGATGTTGTTAAAAATTATAAAGCTATTCGCAATTCCGTAGGTTATATGCCGGGGCGATTTTCGCTTTATCAAGATTTAACGGTAGAGGAAAACTTGACATTTTTCGCTACAATATTCGGAACAACCATTGAAGAAAACTACGATTTAATCAAAGATATTTATGTGCAAATCGCACCATTTAAAGACCGACGCGCAGGAAAACTTTCGGGAGGGATGAAGCAAAAACTTGCTCTTTGTTGTGCGTTAATTCACAAACCCAAAGTGCTTTTTTTAGATGAGCCAACTACGGGCGTAGATCCAGTTTCGCGTAAAGAATTTTGGGAAATGCTGAAAAGATTGCAGAAAAAAGGAATAACCATTTTGGTTTCAACACCATATATGGACGAGGCAGCTTTATGCGACAGAATTGCATTGATTCAAGATGGTGAAATTTTAGAGATTGACACGCCCGAAGCTATTGTAAACAAATTTCCAAAAACCATTTACAATGTGGGTGCAAATAATATGTACAAGTTGATACAATCGCTTCAAAACTACGAGCATTTGTACAGCGTATTTCCGTTTGGAGAGTTTGTGCATTACACAGACAAAAGGGATTCTTTTGAAATAGCAGATCTAAAATCTTATCTGCAAAACAAAGGACTAGCAAACATAAGCATAGAAGCCACGCAACCCAACATAGAGGATGCGTTTATGGAATTAGCGAAATAATGAAAAAGGAAAATGTTATAGTAGCGCAAGAATTAACAAAGGCTTTTGGCGATTTTAAGGCTGTAAATGCAATCAGTTTTGAAGTTAAAAAAGGTGAAATCTTTGGGTTTTTGGGTGCCAATGGCGCTGGGAAAACAACAGCGATGAAAATGCTGATAGGTATTTCAAAACCTTCTTCGGGCCAAGCAACTGTAGCAGGATTTGATGTCTATACCCAAACCGAGTCTATCAAAAAAAATATTGGTTATATGAGCCAAAAATTTGCGCTTTATGACGATTTAACGGTGAAAGAAAACATCACCTTTTTTGGAGGCATCTATGGTTTGTCTAGAGCAAAAATTAAAGAAAAAAGAGAACAATTGATTACCGAACTTGGTTTGGAAAACATCAGTAATAAATTGGTTGGTTCCCTGCCTTTGGGCTGGAAACAAAAGTTATCTTTTTCAGTATCACTTTTACATGAACCAAAGATTGTTTTTTTAGATGAACCCACGGGCGGCGTTGACCCAATTACCCGTAGACAGTTTTGGGAAATGATTTACAAAGCAGCAGACCAAGACACCACAATTTTCGTAACCACCCACTATATGGACGAAGCAGAATATTGCGATCGCGTTTCCATAATGGTGGAAGGAAAAATAGAAGCTTTGGATACACCAAAAAAACTAAAAGAACAATTTAAGGTTGACTCAATGAACGATGTGTTCTTGAAATTAGCGAGGAACATTGAATAATAACAAACCTAACAGGTCTTAAAGACCTGTTAGGTTTACGGAAAACAACATGAAACGATTTATAGGTTTTATAAAAAAAGAATTCTACCATATCTTCCGAGATAGGCGGTCGTTATTTATACTATTTGGTATGCCTATTGCCCAAATATTACTTTTCGGATTTGCTATTACTAATGAAATAAACAACGTGGATATCGCTGTTTTAGATCATTCAAAAGATGCTACTACAGAAGAAATTATCAATAAAATTTCAGCTTCAAAATACTTCACAATAAATGAAATGATTGCTCGGGAAGCTGATATTGAAACCGCTTTCAAAAAAGGAAAAATTAAAGCCGTATTAAATTTTGAAAAAGATTTCAGTAGAAATTTAATCAAAGAACAGCACGCGACTATTCAGATAATAACCGACGCCACCGACCCAAATACGGCTAATTCAATAACCAATTATATTAATGCAATTCTTCAAAACTATCAGCAAGAGAAAAATAAAGGCATAGTTGTAGAATATCAAATAGTTCCACAAACACGGATGGTTTATAATCCGGAACTCAAAAGCGTTTTTATGTTTGTCCCTGGGGTTATGACGATTATTTTAATGCTGGTTTCGGCTATGATGACTTCAATCTCCATCACCCGAGAAAAGGAACTAGGGACAATGGAAATCCTGCTAGTGTCACCATTAAAACCCTTTCAGGTTATTATCGGGAAAGTGGTTCCTTATATTTTTCTATCGGTAATAAATGCAGCTGTAATAGTGGTTTTGAGCATTTTTATATTTAAAATGCCAGTCCAGGGAAGTCTGTTTCTATTAGGGGCGGAAAGTATTTTATTTATAATAACTTCATTGGTATTGGGTATTTTAATCTCAACTATTTCAGAAACACAGCAATCCGCAATGATGATTTCCCTAATGGGTTTGATGCTTCCTGTAATATTACTTTCAGGTTTTATCTTTCCGATATCGAGTATGCCAGTGCCACTTCAAATAATCAGTAACATAATTCCTGCAAAATGGTTTATCATCATCATTAAAGGTATTATGCTGAAAGGGGTTGGGATGGCATATGTTTGGAAAGAAACTTTAATATTAATCGGGATGACTATATTCTTTATAGGCTTAAGTGTCAAAAAGTATAAAATACGATTGGAATAATGAAGACCATCGGCTATATCATACAAAAGGAGTTCAAACAAATCTTTAGAAATAAAGGGATGTTGCCTATTATTTTTATTCTGCCAATTTTACAACTGGTCATTCTCTCAAATGCGGCTACGTATGAAGTGAAAAACATCAAGTTTGCATACATAGATTACAATCATTCCTCAACCTCCCGCCCACTGATTGAAAAGTTTAATGCATCAACTTACTTCAATGTTTTAACCGATTTCCCTTCACAAGAAAAAGCTAGTGCTGCGATGCTATCGGGGCAAGTTGATGTGATACTAGAAATACCAAATAATTTTGAAAAAAACCTACTGAAAGATAAAACGACAGATTTATCCATAACCATTAACGCTATTGACGGCGCGGCAGCTGGTGTGGAAAGTGTTTATGTGAATCAGATTGTTCAAAGCTTCAATAAAGATTTTAAAATGAACATAATGGACACTTCAAAAAAGGTTATGCAACCCGTGTCTATTGAAAGTATCCCATCGTTTTGGTACAATACTACTTTAGATTATAAAACATTTATGGTGCCTGGAATTTTGGTATTATTGGTTACAATGATAACCCTATTTCTCTCAGGGATGAATATTGTTCGCGAAAAGGAAATTGGTACTTTGGAACAGATTAATGTAACGCCCATCAAAAAAAGTCAGTTTATTATTGGGAAACTATTCCCTTTTTGGGTTATTGGCATGGGGCTGTTAACCATTGGGCTGATTTTGGCAAAAGTAATTTTTAATATTCCTATGTTGGGTAGTTTAATGCTACTCTACGCCTATACTTCAATATACATTTTAGTAATTCTGGGGATGGGATTACTTATTTCAAATTTCACTGATACGCAACAACAAGCCATGTTTATTGCTTGGTTTTTTATTGTGATTTTTATTTTAATGAGCGGCTTATTCACCCCAATAGAAAGCATGCCAAAATGGGCGCAGATAGTAACGGAATTCAACCCAATAAAATATTTTGTAGAGATTGTACGGATGGTATTATTGAAAGGTTCTGGTTTTATGGAAATTCTTCCTCAATTCTTAAAAACACTGCTTTTTGCTATATTAATGAATGGCTTGGCCGTTTGGAGTTATAAAAAAGTTAACAACTAAGCATTATAAAAATGCATCAAACCAAAATCTCCTTTATGTCATACAACTTCGGAATAGTTATCTTCCATCCATAAGTATCTCTCAGTTTTACACGAAAAGCATCCTGTGCTGTAGGCTCACCGTGAATAAGGAATGTTTCCTCAGGAATGTTTTTTATGTAGCCTTGTCCAGTCTAAAAGGCCTTTTTGGTCTGCATGCGCAGAAAGACTTTCTATACTCACTACACATAGGAACCCTAAAAATCGGGTTTAATAATTTGAAAATT